>CAZTCY010000005.1:0-66206 GCA_964612715.1 uncultured Nitrosomonas sp.
AAACCGCATCACGTATCCATCAGTTTTATCGTTTAACCAAGCCTCGTGTGGTATCGCTGATCGTTTTTACAGCAGTAATTGGAATGTTCTTAGCGGTGCCGGGTGCTGTACCGCTGGAAGCACTGTTTTTTGGCACAATCGGTATCGCATTGGTGGCGGGTGCGGCGGCAGCGCTTAATTGTCTGGTTGAGCAGAAAATGGACGCGGTCATGGCCAGAACGAAAGGGCGACCTCTACCACAAGGCAAAGTCAGTGTGCCTGAAACATTGTTTTTTCTGAGTATTGTCGGTGGTTTAGGATTGTTTATATTATATGAATGGACAAATCCGCTAACGATGTGGTTGACGCTGGCTACATTTGTAGGATATGCGATTATTTATACTATCATTCTCAAGCCTTTGACGCCGCAAAATATCGTAATTGGTGGCGCTTCGGGTGCTATGCCCCCTGTTCTGGGCTGGGCTGCCGTAACAGGGGAAGTCACAGCGGATGCATTATTGTTGTTTTTGATTATTTTTGCGTGGACACCTCCGCATTTCTGGGCTTTGGCGCTTTATCGGAAAAATGAATACGCTTCCATTGGTATGCCGATGCTGCCTGTAACGCATGGCGATCAATTCACAAAGTTACACGTTTTGCTGTATACAGTCATCCTCTGCATTATTACGGTTTTTCCGTATCTCACTCAGATGAGTGGATTGATTTATATCGCTAGTGCCGGTGTATTGAATGCAATATTTCTTTATTATGCTATCGAGATTTATCGTAATTACAGCGATCAGTTAGCACGAAAGGCCTTCCGTTATTCGATCCTGTATCTTGCTTTACTTTTTGTTGCATTACTGGTGGATCACTATTTCTACTTTTAATTGAACGAAAAAACCGCAATCAACGGTTTTTATATGAAAATCAGGTCAATTATCCGAGAGTTAGAGAGGGTAAGTTGAGACTCCTTCATATGTACTGATGAAGTTCTCATTACCCTCTATCTTGAATCGGCAAGATATTCTTTTGCGGTGAGGAATAGACGTAGCGCACAGCTGCCATCTATCTATTGAAAATTTTCAGTAGAGCTTTTTCGGAAGCGACTAATTTATACCCTGATAGCCGATGTCACGACGCATAAAGGCATTCCTGAAATTGATCCATCCTGCTATTTCATATGCGCGCTGCTGAGCGATTTTGAGGTCATCACCCAAGGCGGTAACACAAAGCACACGCCCTCCAGCAGTGACTAGTTCCTGTCCGTGTTCTCCACCGAAAGCAGTTCCCGAATGAAAAATATGGAAATCATAAATCTCGTTTTGTCTGCTGGCCAATTCAGATATTCCCTTGATGACGTCGCCTTTAGCAGGATTATCAGGATAGCCGTCGGCTGTCATGACGACACACAATGCTACACGCCGATCCCATTCTGTTTCCGCTTGATTCAGCGTACCATTAAACGCATGTTCTATCAGAATTGACAAATCGCTTTTGAGTCGCAACATGATGGGCTGAGTTTCCGGGTCACCCATACGGCAGTTAAATTCCAGTACTTTGATTTGTTTATCCGGTGTAATCATCAAGCCGGCATAAAGGAATCCAATATAGTCGACGCCTTCCTGTGTCATGCCATGAATAGTCGGATAAATAACTTCACGCATGATTTGCGCATGCAGACTCGGCGAAATGAACGCTGTGGGCGAGTAGGCACCCATACCGCCGGTATTGGGTCCAGTATCGCCGTCATTCAGGCGTTTATGATCCTGACTGGTGGCTAGCGGCAAAACATGCCGCCCATCAGACATGACAATAAAGCTGACTTCGGTACCTTGCAGAAATTCTTCAATAATCACTTCAGAGCCGGCATCGCCAAAACGCTGTTGCACCAGAATATCATCGATCGCGGTATGTGCGGCTTCCAAAGTAGTGGCGACTACGACACCTTTGCCTGCTGCCAGGCCACTGGCCTTAATGACAATTGGAATGCCTTGCTGATCGACATACTGATGTGCTGCTTCAGCCTGGGTGAATGCTGCATAAGCCGCCGTGGGAATGTTATGCCGTTGCATGAAGTCCTTGGCAAAGCGTTTCGATATTTCCAGTTGTGCGGCTTTTTGTGTGGGGCCAAAAATTTTCAATCCTGCGATCCGAAAAGCATCGACGATACCCTCAGCGAGCGGTGTTTCGGGACCTACGACAGTAAATGCAATGCTTTCTTTTTTTGCAAATTGAATTAAGTCGGGAATTGCAGTGATGGCGATATTTTCAAGACCATGTTCTTGCGCAGTGCCGGCGTTTCCAGGTGCGACATATATTTTCCGAACACGGGGCGATTGTATGAGTTTCCACGCAATTGCATGTTCTCTGCCGCCGTTGCCTATGACCAGTAATTTCATCGTTAATGCGTGTATCAGTGTCTAAAGTGCCGTATGCCGGTTAAAACCATGGTTACATCCTGTTCATCGGCTGCGGCGATAACCTCATCGTCGCGTATGCTGCCACCCGGTTGAATAACCGCCTGCGCACCAGCCTGTACGACCACATCGAGGCCGTCGCGGAATGGAAAGAATGCATCCGATGCAACCACTGAACCGATCAGATCAAATCCTGCTTCCCGTGCTTTGATTGTGGCGATTTTTGCACTGTCAACGCGGCTCATTTGACCGGCACCGATGCCAAGCGTCTGTTTATTAAGGCAAAACACAATGGTGTTGGATTTAACGAATTTGGCCACGCGCCATGCAAATAATAAATCATCCAATTGTTGTTCGGTCGGCTTTCTTTGCGTAACCACTTTGAGGTCGCTGCGTTCAAGACGGAAGTTGTCGGGAGTTTGCACCAGCAGACCACCGCCGATCCGTTTCAGGTCGTAGGTGTTGCTGCTGTGTTCCAGTGACAGGATCAGAATACGGATGTTGTTTTTTTGTGCCAGTAATGATTTCGCTTCATCGGTAATTCCGGGGGCGATAATTACTTCAACAAATTGTTTCAATACCGCGGCAGCAGTATCGACATCCAGCGTACGGTTAAATGCGATTATGCCGCCAAATGCGGATGTCGAGTCGGTGGCGAAGGCGCGCAGATAAGCGTTCAGGATAGTATGAGCAACGGCCACGCCACAGGGGTTCGCATGCTTGATAATGACGCAAGCCGGATCCTCAAAAGATTTTACGCATTCCCAGGCTGCATCGGTATCGGCGATATTGTTGTAAGAGAGTTCCTTTCCCTGGATCTGCCGATAATCGGCAAGTCCGCCAGGAACGGTTTCGATATCGCGATAAAATGCCGCTTTCTGGTGGGGATTTTCTCCATAGCGTAGGTTCTGTAAAAGATTGAAATTCAGATTGAGAACAGCCGGGAACGTATTACGACTTTCATCATCATGGATAGCTGTCAGATAATTACTGATTGCACTGTCATATGCTGCAGTATGGGAGAAAGCTTTGCACGCGAATCTGAATCGGCTCGACAGGCTGACCTCGCTCTGATTGGCGGCGATTTCATTCAGTAACAGCGGATAGTCTGTCGGATCGGTAATCACCGTTACTTTTTTATAATTTTTAGCGGCAGCACGAACCATCGCCGGACCGCCGATATCGATATTTTCAATGGCTTCTTCCAGATTGCAATCGGGTTTGGCAATTGTCTGGGTGAATGGGTAGAGGTTGACAATCACCAGTTCGATATCGGCAATGCCGGCCTTCTGCATTGTCGCGGCGTGTTCCGGCAAGTCATTTCGAGCCAGAATGCCGGCATGAACGCGAGGATGCAGTGTTTTGACCCGTCCATCGAGCATTTCAGGAAACCCGGTGTAATCGCTGATTTCCACTACCGGAATATTTTCTTGCAGCAGCAGTCTGGCTGTTCCGCCTGTCGAAATAAGGACTACGCCGGACTGATGCAATGCCCGCGCCAGATCGATTATTCCTGTTTTGTCAGAAACACTGATCAATGCCTGTTTGATCGCCATATTATACCTTGTTGATTTGATATCGCTTTATTTTCTGGCGCAAAGTATTGCGGTTAATGCCGAGCAGTTCGGCAGCCAGTGTCTGATTACCCTGTGTATGTTGCAGGACAACCTCAATGAGTGGTTTTTCCACACTGAGAATGACCATATCATGGATGCAGACAGGCTTTTCACCGTCCAGATCGTTCAAATATTTGTTAATAGAGTTACGTACACAGCATGCAATTTCATTTTCATTGATTGTATTCATACGGTAACAGTCTTCTCTTCCTGAATATAGTGTAAATGCGTGTTGTAATCGGCCAGTTGCGTAAAGAACAAATGTGTTTCAGCGAGTTGTTCCTCGCATGTCTGCAATTGGTTCATTTGATGCCGGAAACCGGCAGAGCCGACCAGTCCCTTGGTGTACCAGGCGATATGTTTGCGTGCAATGCGTACACCGGAGTACTCACCATAGAAAGTATATAAATCATGCAGATGATTGATCAAAACAGTATGTATTTCACGAACTTCCGGGGACGGGAGATGTTTTCCAGTATTCAAAAAATGATCAATTTCCCTGAAAATCCAAGGTCTTCCCTGAGCCGCGCGGCCGATCATGATTGCATCGGCATGGGTATATTCTAATACCTGTCTGGCTTTTTCGGGTGATGTGATATCACCATTGGCAATAACTGGAATTTTTACGATCGTTTTGATATGGGCGATCGTATTGTATTCGGCATCTCCGCGATAAGCGCAAGCGCGCGTGCGTCCATGAATCGCCAGTGCCTGTATGCCCGAATCTTCGGCTATTCTGGCTACAGCCAAGGCGTTTTTGTTTTGCTGATCCCAGCCGGTTCTGATCTTGAGTGTTACCGGAATATCAACGGATTTAACGACTGAGCACAAAATCTTTTCAACCAGTTTTTCATCTTTCAGCAACGCCGAACCCGCCATTACATTGCATATTTTTTTGGCCGGGCAGCCCATGTTGATATCGATGATTTGGGCGCCCTGGTCAACATTGTATTTTGCTGCTGCTGCCAGCATGTCGGGATCCGCTCCCGCAATTTGAACAGAAATGGGGGATACTTCGCCGTCATGGTTTGCGCGGCGTTGCGTTTTCTCGGAACCCCAAAGCAGCGAATTGCTGGATACCATTTCCGATACAGCCATGCCCGCTCCCATCTTTTTGCACAGCTGCCTGAAAGGTCGGTCGGTAACACCCGCCATTGGTGCGACTATGAGTTTGTTTTTAAGCGTGTGGTTACCGATTTGCATGCAATTTAGAAGTTTTATGGACAAATGAAATATATTTGTTACAAAAATTTGAAACTCAACGCAGGGTTCTACGCATAGGACTCCCGATATTATATAAAGATAATTTTTCTGTGCGTAAAAAATGAATAAAGGACATGGCTAACCCTGTGCGCCAAATATCATGCGCCGTGCAACGAAACGTTTAACGGGCGGCAGATTGTCCAGCATGATGAGGCCCGTACCGCAGAGGTGCCTGATCAACGGTATATCGTTGGAGAACACTTTTATAAGTGTATCGGTAAAAATACGTCCCCCGTTGCTATCGAAACGACGTTTTTCCCGAAATTGCTTCAGCATGGCTGGCGTGCCGACTTCGTTGTTTTCAGACAGGGCTTGCTGGATAATCTGTGACAGTTCATAGGCATCGCGGAGTCCTAGATTAAATCCCTGTCCGGCAACAGGATGAAGGGTTTGTGCCGCGTTGCCCACTAAAGCAATGCGCTGCGAAGTAGTCGGTGTGGCATATTTGAGCGTCAATGGAAAACCGGAACGTTTGCCGGTATGGATGAACTGTCCCAGCCGGTCGCCGAAATGATCATGTAACCGTGTCAGGAACTGATCATCATGCAACGCCAGAATTTCTTTTGCGGTTTCGGGAGAAGTGGTCCATACCAGTGCAAAATGATTGCCGGACGGTAACAAGGCTACCGGGCCATCCGAAGTAAAACGTTCATACGCGATACCGGTTTGCTGTATTTCTGCTTGGATATTCGCGGTGATTGCCCATTGATCGTACTCGGTAACCTGATAGGTGATGCCTGCCAACTGACTGCTGAGGCGTCCGCCGTCGGCTAGAATTAACAGCTTGGCTGAGATTTTCTTTTCGACACCGTCATGATGCGTATAGCTGACGTATCCCAGATGCTCATCCGTTGAAAATGCTTTGACGATAGCACCTGTTTGATAATCGGTATGTGTTTCCTGGGTCGCTTCGAACAATGCATGATAGAGATCAAGATAATTGACCACATGCCCCAGAGTGGGAACACCTGCGTCCTGAGTAGTGAGTACTGTGCGTCCCAGATAGCCTTTGTTTGAGATGTGAATGGCTTTGATCGGCGTCGATTGTGCTAAATTCCGCCAGACTCCCAATCGATTCAAAATCAGATAGCTGCCGTGCGATAAGGCTAAAGGTCTGATGTCATCTACTTTTTCCGGCAGGCCACGTGCTTCCAGAAGGAGAATGGATGCACCGCTATGACGAAGTGCCAGTGCTAAAGCCATGCCAACGGGACCACCCCCTATGATTGCGATATCGTAATTCTTATCACTCATTGATTTTCTTTGATAGAATCTGAATTTCAGCGTTTAATTCTGTATATAAGTATATCCTGAAACGCTCTGTGACAGGTTCAGTATATCGAATTAAACGTATCATATTGATGCGATTGGATGTTGTCGGTTGTAGAGAGAACCATCAAACGCATAAACTTAACCCGGTTACTGTGTTGATGGAACACGGAAAACAAGTCAATTTCAGGAATGCTTCTTTACGATCACTGGTTGCACAGATCAAAGGTTTTGTTCGAAAACGATGCATGTAAGCGATCGGTCTTAATAATTTTGGGAGTATAGGGAGTATATTGAATGTCAGATTTTCGAATAAACTGCTACAAGGCAGTACAGTATCTTGGATGCCTGTTTATTTTGGTGTTATGGACGACTATTGCCCGGGCGGAAATTGTTGAAAATATTGATGAACAATTAATCGGTGCCGCAGAAAAAGGTAATTTGCCCATGGTTAAACGGATACTCGAAGCGGCGCATGAGTTGTCATCTGAAACCATCAATGCGGCATTGTTTGCGGGCGTCAGAAAAGGCAGCAGGCCGATAGTGCAATTGCTACTCGATAGAGGGGGCGATGCAAATTATCGAGGGGATAATGGCTATACTGCCTTAATTCAGGCCGCTCGTGATGGGCGCGCTAATCTGGTTGAACTGTTGCTGTCGCTGAGTGCGGAGGTTAATGCAGCAGCGCGTGAAACAAATGAAACACCGCTGATTCTTGCGGCCAAACGAGACCGGAGGGATGTCATGGATTTGCTGATATCAGCGCATGCTGATTTGGAGGCCAGGAGAAGTGATGGAATGACGGCATTGATGCTGGCGGCGCGCGGTGGTCATCAAATGGCCGTGCACAAATTAATTGAAGCAGGCGCTGAAGTTAATGTCCAGCTTGAAAATGGTGCGACGCCACTCATGCTCGCCGCACAGCACGGCCATTTGGGTGTGATTTATGTGCTACTGGCTGCCAATGCCGATCTTAATGTCAAAGCCAGCAACGGTGCTACGGCACTCACATTTGCAACGGCTTACCGCCATAACGAAGCGGCAGAAATGCTGAGAAAGGCGGGGGCGCGATAAGCCAGGACGAGAACGGGTTTTCTCAATCTGTCGCAGATGCCGGATGCTTAATGCAGGTAAAACAAATAGCCTTAAAAAGAAATTATAATTAAAATTAATTCGATTAAACTTGTAATCCACCTATTCAATTTCAAAGGAACAGATAATAAATGAAAATACGCACTGTTTTGTTGCTTGCCGCGCTATTGCTAGTGATATCAGGTTGTGGTGAAGACGGGTCGAGTGATAATGCAGCGACGGGTTCGATGCCGCAGACGATGAATGAAGTGACACGCATTGATGAGTTACCTTCATTCCTGAGCGAGGGAATGACGTCGGAAGAAATAGCCGAGCTCAGGGGGCAGATCCTGCCCGATAGTACAGGTGAGGGGCCGACACCCGGAGAGAAATTTCAGGCATTGCTTGAAAGAGCGCAAGCCGGAGATCCTGAGGCCCAGACACATCTGGGTGTGATGTATTATACGGGTGAAGCCGTTTCCAAAACAGCAACGGGGCAAGTGCTCGATAATGATCCTGGACTGGCTGCGGGCTGGTTTTATCGTGCGGCTGAACAAGGTTATGCGGACGCACAGTTTAATCTCGGGTTACTGTATGCAAATGGTGAAGGCGTTCCTCAGGATATGAGCGAGGCAGTAGTATTGTTTAAAAAAGCGGCTGAGCAGGGTCATGTCGATGCGCAAAACAATTTGGGCGCACTCTATTTTACCGGTGAAGGCGTTGATCGGGATGAACAGAAGGCTATTGAATGGTTTGAGAAAGCCGCCGCACAAGGTAATGAAGAAGCGATTGCCAATCTCGAGGCGATCCGCGCTGCGCAGCGTGCACAATAGTCCTTTGAATTTATACGTAAAAGGATGAGTGGAGTACTTAAATATCGTGATCAGTGGATGTCGAGGGAATTACCGGAGCACCCCATCGTGGCATCAATTGGTGTTCAATCCGGAGGTGATCAAGAATTCTTGCGACGATGAAATCGATTATTTGTTGCAAAGTTTGGGGATGATGATAGAAACCGGGGTTGGCGGGCATGATAACAGCGCCGATTTTAGATAATTTAAGCATATTTTCCAGATGAATCGTTGAAAACGGCGTTTCACGCGGTACCAGTATAAGCTGCCGTTGTTCTTTCAACATGACATCGGCAGCTCTTTCGATCAAATTTTGACTCATGCCGGCCGCAATGGCGGCGAGTGTGCCCATGGTGCATGGGCACACAATCATGGCGTCGGCGGGATTAGTGCCGGATGCGACGGGTGAGAACCAGGCTTCACGGCCAAAAACCTGTAATTGACCTTCGGGAATCTGGAAAAGCTTTTTGAAAAATGATGCCGCATCTCCTGGTTGAGAAGGCAATGTCAGATTGAGTTCTTGCTGAGCTACTATCTGGGCTGTTTTGGAATAGAGCAGATAAACATGCTGATTGCTGCGTAGCAGTATTTCCAGTAACCGCATACCGTATGGCATGCCGGATGCACCGGTGAATGCCAGTGTGATTGTCTTGGGTTTGTTCATTCGACAGGGACGCCGGGATAATGCATCGCTTTATCTTTATTTTTGCGCTAAATGATCATTCCTTTGCAGGTTGATCGATGGACTGTCTGCTCATGGCTTGTTCGTGTCGCTCGATGAATTCCTTTGTACTGTCAATACCGCGTAACTGAAGGACATAATTTCGTACCGCAGCTTCAACCAATACCGCCAGATTGCGGCCAGCAGCAACCGGGATGATAACTTTGGGGATGTCTACATTCATGATCGTTTCCGTCAGATTGCTGATCGGAAGTCGCTCCAGTTGTTTGGCTTCTGTTGTCGCTGTATTCTGCAAATGAACAATCAGTTTCATATTTTTATAGCGGCGTACAGCGGTTTCACCAAAAATAGTTCGGATATTTAGCATGCCCAATCCACGCACTTCAAGGTAATCACGCAGTATCGGCGGACATCTTCCTTCAAGTGTTTCCGGCGCGATGCGGCGCAATTCAACGACATCGTCGGCAACCAGTCCATGTCCTCTGCTGATGAGTTCCAATGCAAGCTCGCTTTTGCCAACACCGCTTTCCCCGGTGATCATGACCCCCATGCCCAGCACATCGAGCAATACACCATGCAAAGAGCAGGATGGTGCCAGAACACGCCCAAGATGAGAACGCAATAGCCAGATGACTTCGACGCTGGGAAAGGGGGAACGCAGGAGCGGTGTTCGAGTATCGTTCGCCATGGTACAAAGCGAGCCAGGCGCTTGGGCATTATCCGCCACTATAAGGCATGCAAGATTGCTTTGTCTGAGCAGATCAAGATTTTTTTCAAGAACTTCTTTGCAGAGATTGTTGAGGTAATTTACTTCATTACTGCTGAGTACCTGTATCCAGTTCGGATGAATGAAATTGAGATGGCCGATCATGCCCTGATTGGATTGCGCAATGCGATCATTACTCAGTATTTTGTTGTGTTTGTCATGACCGGCAACCCATGTCAGTTTGAGCTTCTCTTTCTTGTTATTAAAGAGTTCTGTGATACTAATTTGAGACATTAGGTGACCAGTCTGTGATCAGCTTATGGATTTCTTCGGCATTCTTGCTGTTCAGAATACTTTCCCTGAACTTTTTGTCGCTGAACATTTGTGCCAATTCGCTAAGAATCTGCAAGTGCAGATCGGTAGCTTTTTCCGGAACTAGCAGTATGCAGGCGATATTGACGGGCTGACCATCGGGTGCATCAAATGGAATGGCTTCTTTCATTCTGACCAGGGCTGCAACAGCTTCCCGCAATCCTTTAATGCGCCCGTGGGGAATTGCAACACCTTGCCCCAGGCCGGTTGATCCTAGTTTTTCCCGTGCAAACAAACTGTCAAAGACCTGATTGCGGGCAATCTGAAATGTATTTTCAAATAAAAGCCCGGCCTGTTCAAAAACACGTTTTTTGCTGGCCACGTCAAGATCAATAATAACATTTGACGGTGGTAGTAATTGTGAGATGTGATTCATGTTGAAGCTTTAAAAATTGTAAAAACTGATGGAGATAAACTCCAGCGCGAGTTATTCGAGTTCTTGATCTTTTAAAGACCCGTGATTCCGTTTTTCAAGATTTTTTTCTTTATGTTTGAGGACTTGACGATCGAGCTTGTCAACCAGGCTGTCGATCGATGCATACATATCGGGGCCATCAGCCTCGACGAAAATATCCTTTCCACGTACATGTAAATTAGCTTCCGCTTTTTGTTTATGTTTTTCAACAGATAGAATCACATTAACATCAATAACATGATCAAAGTGCCGCGTGATTTTGCTGATTTTTGAGGTAACATAGTCACGCATTGCTGGCGTTACTTCGACATGGTTACCTGTAAGTTTTAAATTCATATTCATTCCTTAGTTTTAGTTATAAAGATTTACGTAGATTTGCTGGTGGTATCTGTAGTGATTCACGGTATTTGGCTATTGTTCTGCGCGCAACGACAATGCCCTGTTCTTCCAGGATGCCCGCAATTTTATTGTCGCTCAGAGGTTTTCTGGGGTTCTCTTTTTGAACAAGCTGTTTGATTAACGCGCGAATAGCGGTTGCCGAGCAACCGCCGCCCGTATCGGTGGCAACATGGCTGCCAAAGAAATATTTAAGCTCAAAAATACCACGTGGCGTGTGCATAAATTTCTGCGTGGTTACACGCGAAACGGTTGATTCATGCAAGCCAACGGATTCGGCGATTTCGCGTAACACCAAAGGCCTCATGGCTATTTCGCCATGCTCGAAAAATTGTTGTTGTCTTGCGACTATTGCGTTTGACACATTAAGTATGGTACTGGCGCGTTGCTGAAGATTTTTGATGAGCCATTTGGCTTCGTTAAGTTGATTGGATAATTCATGCGGCGTTTCTTCACTTTTCTGTTTGAGTACGTTTGCATAGAAACGGTTAATATTGAGACGTGGCATCGCGCCCTTGTTCAGATTCGCGACCCAGGCGCCATTGATTTTGCTCACAATGATGTCAGGTATGACATAACGCGTATTTGCCGTATTAAAATCCGACCCCGGCCGGGGATTCAGGTTTAATATCAATTTTTGCACTGCACGTAGGGTGTGATCATCACATTTCAGAATCCGCTTGATGACAGCGTAATCATGAGAAGCCAGTACATTGAGATGATGTGTAACAACTTTGACTGCGCGTTCAAGATGCGGCGTATCGTCCGGTAATGTTTCTAACTGCAACAAAAGGCATTCCTGCAGATTTCGCGCACCGACACCTGACGGATCGAACTGTTGCAGAATGGATAACGCATGACTAAGATCATCAATGGTTAAACCCAATTCTTCGGGCAGTAGTTCGAGTAACTCATCAAGGTCCTGCGTCAAATAGCCGTCATCATTCAGACTATCGACAAGCAGGCTGGTAATTTTTTTTTCTTTCTCGGTGATCTGACTCAGACTGATTTGTTGATTGAGGTGCGCTCTCAGATTAGGAGGGTCCGCGGCCAATTGTGGTACCTCATATTCCTCGTCCTGCGCATCATATGCTGAGAATCCCGTTTCCTGATACCAATCCAGGCTGCTGCTTGGGTCAGCCTGCGACGTACTGTCGTCTCTCATGGCGGGTTCCGGTTCCGCATCGTTTGCCGACTCATCAGACCTTTGCATGTCGTAAGTCTTTGCATTCCAGTGATCATCCAATTCCAGTAATGGGTTTTCCTGAATAATGCGTTCTATTTCTTGATTGAGCTCAATGGATGATAATTGCAATAGTCGAATTGATTGTTGCAATTGTGGTGTGAGATTAAGCTGTTGTGTTAATTTTAATTGGAGCGTTGGTTTCATCGTTTCAAGAAACAGCGAAATGGTTGTTTAAAAGTAAAAGATTTCTACTTTTTACAACTGAAAGTGCTCTCCTAAATAAACCTTTCTGACATGCTCATTATAAATGATTTCATCAGGCTTGCCTTGTGCTAATACAGTGCCTTCACTGATAATATAAGCGCGATCGCAGATGCCCAGCGTTTCACGAACATTATGATCGGTAATTAAAACACCGATATTCTTTTCCTTGAGAAATTTAATCACGCGCTGTATATCCATGACGGCAATCGGATCAACGCCTGCGAAAGGTTCATCCAGCAAAATAAAATGTGGTCGGGTAGCCAGGGCGCGTGCAATTTCAACACGCCGGCGTTCGCCACCTGATAAACTGACCGCCGGGTTGTTGCGCAGGTGACTGATTTGCAAGTCATGTAACAGATCGTCGAGTTGCTGCTGCAGTTGATTGCTGTCCTTGCAATGCAGTTCAAGTATGGCGAGTATGTTGTCCTCAACAGATAGTCTCCTGAAGATTGATGCTTCCTGGGGTAAATAGCTTAAACCCATTCGAGCTCTTTGGTGCATGGGCAATCGGCTTAAATCGAGATCATTCATGAAAATACTGCCCTGATCTACAGGAATCAGGCCGACAATCATGTAGAAACACGTCGTTTTGCCAGCGCCATTGGGACCCAACAGTCCGATCACTTCGCCGCTGTTTAATGAAAAGGATACATCATAGATAACTGTGCGTGATTTATAGCGCTTTTTTAAGTTTTCGGCTTTTAAAATACGCATAGAAGTATTATTCAGAGTCGGGTGCTGTGCTATCGGATTTGTTTTTGGGTTGAAAAATAATCCGGACTCGATTGTCGGCACCTGTTTCAACACCGCGTTCATTGCTGCCGATAACCTGAAAAAATTCGCTGGTCATGTTGTATGAAATGTAGTCGCCTTTCACTTCATCTTCTCCGCGTTTCAAACGTGCCTGTCTGAACAATTCAATTTTGTCCGATTTATTATCATATTCGACACGTTTGCTCCAACCTTCAATATATTCATCAACACCATCGCGTTTCTGACGGAAAGTGACTAAATTACCGGTTGCGGTTGCATGACGGAAACCGCTGATATCCTCTTTCAAAACAACCTTATCCGCGGTTATGCGTAATGTACCTTGTGTCATGATGACATTGCCGGTAAATATACTGACACGTGTTGAATCTTTTCTTTTGATGTCTTCGACTGTTGCGCGGTCGGCTTCAAGATAAATCGGTTTGTCACGGTCGGCGCGTTCGGCAGCGGTATTACCAGCAATTAAAATGAAGAGCAGGATTAAAAAAATGTAAAGATGCTTCATGGTTTCTGATCTACTGCGCGTACACGCGACAACAACTCTATCACGCCAGTATGGTTGTTCAATTCCAGTCCGACAGCATGTATGGTTGTGTTAAGCCTTGATATCATGACAGACTTGTCTGTTCTAACTTTATTTTCATCGGGAAGAAGATGCAGTTTGTCGGTTTTTAATGTGATTTTACCCTTATCCTCATCTAATCCTCGTATTACAGTGATATTTCCATTCAGAAAAATATCTTCACCATGATTGCGCAGTTCGGCGTGATCGGCAAATACCCGGAACGGAGGCTTCTCGGTTTCGGTGTTGGTGAATTGTATATCTTCCAGTTGTGTCAGATCCTGGCTAATATAGTGGAACATTTTTTTTGCATGAAAAAAACGGTGAACGGTTTTTTCATGTTCTACGCGCAAACCTGAGATATGCTCAATGATATAATCCGGCTGTTGATAGAAATCGAGTTCGGGTGCCGTGGACAAAGGCTGGGTTACTCTGTCCAGCCAGATTGTAAGCGCAAGAAGTCCAGTCAATAAAATAAATGTAAAACTGAAATATGAGCGACGAATCATCAAATTATAGAGCTCAGTTCGTAATAGTCATTAAATGCATATGGAGCTATGCGGTAAAATCCTGTATCTGAATGATGAGTGGAATTGATGAACTAACGCGACATCTTTAGCTTTTATAGGCTAGATGCGAGCGCCTTCGGTTTATTTTTAGGTTGATCTTGGCCGCATTATAGCAGAACTTACTTCTTCAATTACACGTCCATGGATATATGGTTTTTTGCGTGTTCTTGTTTGATGCGAAGAACTTATTGTCAGTATTCTGTCTGATGTTTTATTGCGTGTGTTAACGAGCAGGATATTCTGCTGGAAAGAGACGTAAATAATAACTGTTAATTTTTCTTGATTTTTTTAAGTGAAAAAAATTTGAAATGCAGGTAAATGCGATAAATTTTGAGAATTTTGATCATGTAGAAGATGAAGCCTGTGTACAGCGTATACAGACAGCGAAACAGGTTCTGGGAAAACGCGCCGTCATTTTGGCGCATCATTATCAGCGTGCAGACGTGTATCGTCATGCGGATTTGACCGGTGATTCGTTGAAGCTCGCTTTTCAGGCGTCACAAACGGACGCTGATTATCTGATCTTTTGCGGCGTGCATTTTATGGCGGAAGTGGCTGATATTCTGTCCAGCGATCAGCAGACCGTTATTCTCCCGGACATGGCGGCGGGCTGTTCAATGGCTGACATGGCCAGTCTGGCGAAAGTTGAGCGCGCTTGGCGCGAATTGGGTGAAATACTGAAGCCGGACGAAGTTGTAACACCGGTGACTTATATCAATTCTGCAGCAGATATCAAGGCATTCTGTGGTGAACATGGTGGCATTGTCTGTACATCGAGCAACGCCGGAAAAATCCTGGAATGGTCATTCCGGCAGCGTGAGAAGATTCTGTTTTTTCCTGATCAGCACCTTGGCCGCTGGAGCGGCTATCAACGCGGCATTTCACTCGAAGAAATGGTGATTTGGGATTATGACGAACCGATGGGGGGGTTAACACCGGAACAAATCAAAAAAGCCAAAATCCTGTTATGGAAAGGCCATTGTTCAGTGCATCAGATGTTCCAGCCGCAGCATATCATCCGCTTTCGCAATAAATACCCCGAAGGCATCGTTATATCACACCCCGAATGCAGTTTTGAAGTCTGCAACGCTTCGGACTACGTGGGATCAACCGAATATATTATCCGAACCATCGCAGAAGCTGATGAAGGCACGCGCTGGCTGGTTGGAACGGAACTTAACCTGGTCAGCAGGATAGCGGAAGAATTCAAGTTGCAGGGAAAATTCGTGCATTTCATGTCGCCCCTTGTATGTATGTGCTCAACGATGGCACGTATAGACCCGCAACATTTAACCTGGGCAATGGAAAATCTTGCCAATGGTACGGTGGTCAATCGTATCCAGGTACCAAAGCATGAAGCAGAGCTTGCAAAGCTCGCACTGGATAGGATGCTTGATGTTTCAAGGTGATTCAGTAAATTTTTATTTCTTGCTTCAGCTTCACTTCGTATACGTCATAGATCCTGGTCGTTGCTATGAATCCAAGTCGGATTTGTGTTTTTTTCCTGTTTATTAAGTAGGCGGGGATACACTTTAAAAGAAACAATACGGTAATGTAAAAGTTTTAAGAGTTGTCATATGCATATTAAAAATTCTATCGAAGCCAAACTTCAGGTATTGCAGCCACACTTTCTGGAAGTAATCAATGAAAGTCACAAGCACAATGTGCCAAAAGGATCAGAATCGCATTTTAAAGTGATTGTGGTTTCCAATGAATTTCAGGGAAAAATAACTATCGCGCGTCATCGAATGGTGAATAATATACTGGCTGATGAACTTGCCCGTTCTATCCATGCGCTTGTTCTGAATACGATGACTCTTGAAGAGTGGTCAGAAAAAGGTGGAATTACAAATGATTCTCCGCCATGCCTTGGAGGCTCATCCCGCCAGAAAACCTAGATTGCTGGAAAAGCTTGGCAATAAAACGCCATGTAATCAGAATCCTTAAAAGTATGCGCGGCGTCAGGTCTGAAACATCGGTTTTAGTCATCGGCAAACAGCGCCTTTTTCAGCTCCCCGCTGCCAGGTTTCCAAGTCTTTCATGCATCCCGGTCCGCACTGACCAGGATGCTGGAGTTCTTCGCGCGCACGTGCAAAATCCATAGTATGTTTGATGGCCACTTCGGAGCTGACCCATTGTGCCGCATCGCAGGCAATAAGATGCCCGGCGCTGTAATGGCCGAGCTGGTCGAGTGTTTCAGCCTTATCAATCGGGATCGTCGTGTTGCATCCGGCAATTACAACGCCCAAAATTAATAGCGTAATCCTTTTGATTATGCCCAAAACTCACTCCCGGATTAAATGATAAATTCTGTTTATGGAAAAAAACAAAACTTTTTTTACCAGGCTGAAATATAGGTTAAGCCATACATTTAGTCAAACGTGTAGTTAAGTGATAAGACATCAATACGGTCAGCGCCATCAAACATTGGTTTTTGCATTAATGGCGCGAGAATGTGTCTGTTATTGCATCTTAAAATGTGAATGATCAGTTTTGATCGTGATGCTATTGCTTGTCCAATCGACGATACTGAATTGCTTCAGCAATATGCCGCTTGCCGATGTTATCTTCGCCCGATAAATCCGCAATGGTTCGCGCGACTTTGAGGATGCGGTGATACGCACGGGCGGACAGGTTCAGACGGGTTATGGCCTGTTTGAGCAGGTTTTCGCTGTCGGAATCGGGTGCGCAGAACTGGTCGATTTCCTGGACACTCAATTGATTGTTAGCTTTTCCCTGGCGGTTGATTTGTCGCTGGTAAGATTTTTCGATGCGCTGCCGGATCGTTTCGCTTTTTTCGTTCGTTGTCTGTTGGCGCATCAATTCTGCCTGTGGCACGGCAGGCACTTCAATCTGCAGGTCGATGCGGTCGAGTAGGGGACCTGAAATCCTTGCGCGGTAGCGAGTAACTTGATCGGGCGTACAATGACAACGCCCCGAGGGGTGACCCAAATAGCCACACAAACAGGGATTCATCGCAGCGATGAGTTGGAAACGGGCGGGGAATTCGGCCTGGCGCGCTGCGCGCGAAATAGTGATTTTTCCGGACTCGAGCGGTTCGCGCAGCACTTCCAGTACCTTGCGGTCAAATTCGGCGAGTTCATCCAGGAACAGCACACCATGCATGGCCAGTGAGATTTCGCCGGGGCGCGGATGGCTGCCGCCACCGACCAGTGCAACACCCGATGCGGTATGATGCGGTGTGCGGTAGGGTCTGCGTTTCCAGTTGCTGATGTTGAAGCCGCCATGACCGAGGGATTGGATGGCGGCGGATTCCAGCGCTTCCGATTCGGTCATTGGCGGCAGAATACCGGGAAAACGCGCAGCCAGCATGGATTTTCCGGTGCCGGGCGGACCAATCATCAGCAGGCTGTGGTTACCGGCGGCGGCGATTTCCAAGGCACGTTTGGCCTGCGCCTGTCCCTTGACTTCTGCCATATCCGGATAATCCGGAATGATGTTGTGTTGTTCAGGCGGATTGTGATACACCGGCAGCGGCTGGTCGCCGGTCAGATGGGAACAGATTTGCAATAAAGATTGTGCGGCATAAATTTGCGCCTGTTTAACCAGCGCTGCTTCGGCGGCATTGTGCTGCGGTAAGACAAAGCTGCGGCCCGACTGCGCGGCGCTGTACGTCATGGCCAGTGCGCCATGTATCGGCCGCAATTCACCCGTCAGGGCAAGTTCACCAGCCCATTCATACTGGCTCAGCGCATCGGCGGGGATTTGTCCGGAAGCGGCCAGAATGCCAAGCGCAATCGGTAGGTCAAAGCGGCCGCTTTCCTTGGGCAAGTCAGCAGGCGCCAGATTGACGGTAATGCGCTGTGCCGGAATTTTGAAATGTGCCGTTTGCAGCGCGGCTCTGACGCGATCCCGGCTTTCCTTGACTTCCGTTTCCGGTAGGCCGACGATAGTAAAACTCGGCAGGCCATTGGCGATATGCGTCTCAACCGTAACCAGCGGTGCATGCATGCCATTCAGTGCGCGGCTGTACAGGACGGCGAGCGGCATTCGGGTGCGTTGTCAATCAGCAGTGTTCATGATTCTTCAAAAAACCATGAATGGGCGGATCGTTAAATAAAGTCGATGTATTACGTTGCACTGGATTGTACTTGTTCTGTATTTGTTGCCTGCGCAGAATCGGGTTTTTCCTGAGTTGTGCCGGCAGTTGCAGTTTCATTGCCGGTTTTTGCGATGCCGATCTGCTGTTCCAGTTCGGCAACTTTTGCTTCGAGTTGGGTCAGTTTTTCCCGTGTACGTTGCAGGACATTCTGCTGCACATCAAATTCATCACGTGTCACCAGATCCAGGCGGGAAAAAACACCGGATAACGCGGCACGCGCATTCCGCTCGACGTCTTTTGCCGGACTGTTTTGCAGAATTTCGCTGACTTTTGAATTGATTTCTTCAATGATATTTTTGTTAAGCATGTTGTTCTCCATCGATGATGTTGCTGGTAGCTGCTGAATCTGGAATGGTCTTCGGTTCGCGTGTAGCGTGATAAAATGATAATTATATCTTTTACCGGATTATCCAACGGCAGTAATTACCCTTGCTCTTCTTCTTGTTTCAATATACCAAAAATAGCTTGGATCGTGACAGGATTTGACGACGGGGTCATCTTCAGAAGTTTTTAAACGTACGAGTGATTAACATGGATCGTTTGCAGTTACTTGAGCACTGGCTACAAAAGCAATTTCCCGGGCAATTTTTTACAGTGGAGCCGGCGTCTGCGGATGCAAGCTTCAGACGGTATTTCCGTGTGACGTTCGCGGATAAAACACGGATTGTCATGGATGCACCGCCTGAACACGAAGACTGTACGTCGTTTGTGCGCGTGGCACAGTTGCTGGCCGAAGCGGTACATGTGCCGGAGATCATCGCGCACGATGCGGCACAGGGATTTCTGTTACTGTCCGATCTTGGCGGCACGACTTATCTACAAGCGCTGAACAGTGAACCGGAAAACGCAGATAACCTGTACGCAGCTGCAATCGATGCGCTGGTGCGGATGCAGCTGATCCGGCCGGTGGAGGATTTGCCCGTGTATGATGAAAATTTGTTACGCTTTGAACTCGGTCTTTTTCCGGACTGGTATGTGGCGCGCCATCTGCAGGTGGAATTGACTGATGCACAGAAGACGGTGTTGCACCGGATGTTCGACCGTGTCGTACAGAATAATCTGTCGCAGCCTCGTGTGTTCGTGCATCGGGATTATCATTCGCGCAATCTCATGGTGGCCATGCCTAATCCGGGGATACTTGATTTTCAGGATGCTGTTCTGGGTCCGGTCACCTATGATCTGGTCTCTTTATTGAAGGATGCCTATATCCAGTGGGACGAAGAGCGCATTCTCGACTGGGCGATTCGCTACTGGGAAAAAGCGCGTAAGGCAGGATTACCGGTGGCAGGCGATTTTGGTATTTTTTACCGTGATTTTGAATGGATGGGTGTGCAACGCCATATCAAAGTACTCGGTATTTTTGCCCGACTGTGTTACCGTGATCGCAAAGCGGCGTATCTGAATGATATGCCGCAGGTGATGAATTATCTGCGCAAGGCATGTAAACGCTATCAGGAGCTGAGTCCTATGCTCGGTCTGCTGGATGAACTGGAAAGCAATACATCGACGCACAAAGTTGGTTATACATTCTAAGAACCCGTTCAAGATCTCAGTGAAGAGTGCATTGCGGCGTTAAAATTGAACTCAAAATTCACATACTATGAGTATGCTCCGCTTTTTACCCGGCGCAGGCGCCTCGCCCTGCGGGCCAGCCTTACGGCTGTTCGCTGCGCTTTGCTTGCGTCGTTCAATTTTGCCTTGCACGACACCTTTTGATCGAGATCTTGAACAGGTTCTAACGGGTTATATTTTAAGGCATGCCGTTTAAAGCCATGATTCTGGCCGCAGGGCGCGGCGAACGTATGCGGCCCCTGACCGATAGCAGGCCGAAGCCCCTGTTGACCGCAGGTGGTCATATGTTGATCGAATACCAGATCAATCGTCTTGCACAGGCTGGCTTTACGGAAATTGTGATCAATCACGCTTACCTGGGCGAAATGATTGCGGATATACTGGGCAATGGCGAGCGGTATGGCGTGCATATCATTTATTCATCTGAGCTGGCGGTGTTGGAGACAGCGGGTGGAATCGCCAATGCATTGCCATTGTTGACGGACACCGATCTCAACAGGCCATTCCTGGCGGTCAACGGCGATGTGTATTGTGAATTCGATTATGCACAGCTGTTACCGGTTCTGCCGGATATGCAGCGCCGTAGCACTGATCGCACCGGTCGGCTGGCGCATCTGGTTCTCGTTGATAATCCGGCGCATCATGCGGCGGGCGATTTCGTAGTGCATAATGGAACGGTAGCGTTGGCCGGTGAGAAACGGCTGACATTCAGTGGCATTGGTGTCTACCATCCTGCTTTGTTCTGCGATGTGACGCCGGGGCAGCCGGTGAAGCTGGCGCCGATCTTACGGGCGGCGATAGCGGAGAGCAGGGTTACGGGCGAATATTTTTCAGGTGTCTGGGAAGATATTGGTACGCCAGAACGATTGGAACAGCTCGACAGGCAGCTGACCGAACGGCAGGGATGAAGACTGCGTTGTGCGGTTATTGTGATTTAAAAAAGAATTGATCATGACAACAATGGAACATTATGTGGCGCGGCGCAAGCAACTGGCGTCGAAAATGAAAGGGGGGGTGGCTGTCATTCCGACCGCGCCCGAGCGGTTGCGTAATCGGGATGCGCATTATCCCTACCGCTTTGACAGTTATTTTTACTATTTGACCGGATTTAAAGAACCGGAAGCGGTGCTGGTTATTGTCGCGGCATCGGCCAAAGCACCAGCCAGGCATATTCTGTTTTGCCGCACTAAAAATGTGGAAAGGGAGATCTGGGACGGTTTCCGTTATGGACCATCGCTGGCCAGGGAAACATTCTGTTTCGATGAAGCTTACGCGATAGCGCAACTGGATGAAATGTTGCCCCAGTTGCTGACAGGCCAGTCTGTCGTTTATTCTGCAATAGGACATGATGCCGCCTGGGATCAGCGTGTTGC
The DNA here is from genome assembly GCA_964612715.1 of uncultured Nitrosomonas sp. Lineage (GTDB taxonomy): Bacteria > Pseudomonadota > Gammaproteobacteria > Burkholderiales > Nitrosomonadaceae > Nitrosomonas. The sequence continues at coordinate 21,461 of CAZTCY010000005.1, forward strand.
CGGATGGATCAACACGGTGCGTGCGCAAAGCCGCAGCGGCATGACCGCACCACATGAAATCAGCGATTACCGCACGTTACTCGATGAGATGCGTTTGATCAAGGACGCGCATGAATTGCAAACCATGCGCCGCGCTGCGGAAATTTCTGCGCAGGCGCACTGTAGCGCGATGAAGGTGACAAAACCGGGTAAATTTGAGTATGAAATCGAGGCCGAATTGTTGCATGTCTTTCGCCGGCATGGTGCACAAGCCCCCGCGTATACTTCCATTGTAGCCGGTGGTGCGAATGCCTGCATACTGCATTATATTGATAATGCGGCACAGTTGAACTCGGGTGATTTGCTGTTGATAGATGCAGGCTGCGAACTTGACGGATATGCATCCGATATCACGCGGACATTTCCGGTCAATGGCCGATTCACGCCTGCGCAGAAGGATATCTATGAACTGGTGCTGGCTGCGCAGCAAGCGGCGATCGACAAGGCCAGGCGAGGCAATACATGGAATGATCCGCATCAGGCGGCGTTGAACGTGCTGGCGCAAGGGTTTGTCGATTTCGGCTTATGTCAGGGCAGCGTGGATGCTGTACTGGAATCGGAGGACTACAAGCGTTTCTATATGCATCGCACGGGGCATTGGCTCGGTATGGATGTGCATGATGCCGGTGAATACAAACAGCAGGGGGAGTGGCGGATGTTGCAGGCAGGTATGATGCTGACTGTAGAGCCGGGCTGCTATATCCGGCCGGCTGAAAATGTACCGCAACATTTCTGGGATATCGGTGTGCGCATCGAAGATGATGTGCTGATTACGCCGGAAGGAAATGAAATACTGACTGCCGGAGTACCGAAAGCAGTGCGGGAAATAGAGGAGTTAATGCAATGAACGATGAACATCGCAGAATCATAATCCGGAAAATTTCGAGTTACGAACAGCAGGGAAACGATCCGCAAGGCAATTCACCTTCGCCGGTCAACCGTTGGGTGGCGCTGATGATTATGATTCCGGTATTGGCCTTGCTGGCGGTACTGGGCGTCTTTTTTTTCACTATTTTTGTTGCGCTGTTTTCACTCATTGCCATCATTTTTGCTATACGTATCTGGTGGCTGCGCCGTAAATTCAGGCAGCGCATGCAGGAATCTGGAGTAACACCGGATGACCGGCAGTATAGTCATACTGCCCCATCCGATCAGGGTAACAGGCGGGATAATGTCGAAGACGCCGAGATTATCGAGGAAACCACGGTTATCAAAGAAAGTAAAAAAGCATCGGAGAATGGCGGGCAATAATCATCGCGCCATTGCAGATGTTTTTTTTCGCAAAGCAGTTTCAGATCCAACCGTTCTGTTTGGAGTCACGTGTATTTTTGACGTTTATTTTTCCGGTTTGGCGGATAGGTGTTCCTGGTATTCCTGGAAATGCTCGCTGCTGCAAAAATACTTGCCATCAAAGCGAATGGCTTCTTCCTTAGGAATCAATATATCGCACTGGTGACAGGGCACTATATCGCCTTCGGGTATTTCCGTTCGGTTTTCAGCACGGATACTACGCTGTTCTCTTTTCTCTACCCGGGTTTCCTTCGCCACCGGAGTATGCTCCTGCGCTTCCCTGACGGATTCCTCTTCACTGTTTGACCAGGTTGCTTTCTGATAATCCGTTGTTGAATAGTAATCGTCAGGCACCTTGACCGGCTCACCCAGCAGGATTTCCTTATAACTGACGTAAATTGAAGCAAAAAGAACAGGACTCAGTATAACGAGTCCGATATAAGGTACCAGCAAAACGATAATGGATAACAGATTCAGAATAAGATTGTAGACAAAGAAAGCAATAATATTACGTATACATGCCAGAAAACTTTTTTTCATGGCATTAACTGGTGAAAAATTATGCAGAATGATCAATACCGGAGAAAAAATGAAGGCCATCAACAGCGGAATCTGCAACAGAATGACCATTAAAAAGGAAGACAGGATGTTGCTGGATATGCCGCCTATTTCACTGCTGTCGTAGCGTTTTCCACGTTCCAGCATGGCGATCAGATCGCTGCCGCCGGTTGATAGAAACACGCTGTAGATGATCAGCAACCCGACCAGAAAAATACCGCCGACGGTGATGAGTGGTGCTGTATGGGTTTTAAAGCCGATGAATAAATGCGAGACTTCGATTTGCCGGCCTTGTTCCTGCTCACGGCAGGCAACCATAATGCCGGCTAAAAAAACCGGTGCGACAAGCATGAAAATCAGCGGCCCAATCATGGGTACCAACAGGCTGAGCGTGACAACGATCAGAAAAGGAATAAAGCAAATCAACATCCAGATCATTGGTGCTTTGCGAAACATTTGGAAGCCTTGGACGATCCAATACCATCCATGTACTGCGCTGACTTGACGAATTTCCATGGGTACTTCTCCAGTGTTAAGTTCGATATGACGGTTTTTCGTTTTTTATTATAGACTGATTGAAAATAAGGCAATCATTCTTGTGTTTTTACAGCCAGAGTTGTTTCAGTTTATCCTGATTTTCTGAATGATGCTGCAACAGCGTTTTAAATTCATCCGGATTTTTCGCATGCGTAAGTTCTCCCGGCCTGGGTAAATAATAATCGTACAGACGGGAAATCCAGAAACGCAATGCACCGGCACGCAGCATGGCGGGCCAGAAATGGTATTCCGTTGCCGTCAGCGGCCGGATCTTGTGATAAGCCTCGAGCAGCGACAATGTGCGCGCTTCGTCCAGGGTTCTGTGTTCGGTAATGCACCAATCATTGACGACAATGGCCAGATCGTATAACAGATGGTCATTACAGGCGAAATAAAAATCAATCACGCCGCCAATGGCGTGATCTGTAAAAAGGATATTATCCCGGAAAAGATCGGCATGGATGGTGCCTGCGGGTAGATTTTCCGGTTGATGCGATGTTTGAAAATCCAGTTCGCTATCCAGTAACGCGCATTCTTCGGGATTCAGAAATGGCTGGATTTCGGGTTTTCTGGCTTGCCACCAGCGCAATCCGCGCGGATTTTTCATGCGGGCAGGATAGGCCTGGCCGCTTAAATGCATTTTGGCCAGCATGCCACCGACTGCCGCGCAATGCCGTGAATCCGGAGACTCCAGAGATTTTCCGGGCAAACAGGAAACAATACATGCCGGTTTGCCGTTGAGTTCGCCGAACAGCCGGTTATCGCGCATGGGTATCGGTGCGGGGCAGGGTATCTGATGGACTGACAGATGCGCCATAAGATTCAGATAATAAGGTAATTCTCTGGCGGTGAGTTTTTCAAACAGCGTCAGTACGAATTTGTTTTGTGAAGTGGTAACGAAAAAGTTGGTGTTTTCGATACCGGATGAAATGCCCTGTAAATCGATCAATTCGCCCAGTGTGTAGTTTCTCAGCCAGTCGGAAAGTTGTTTTTCGGTGACAGGTGTAAAAACAGACATGCGCGTGTATAGAGTGAAAATAGACTGATGTGTGCGGGTGCTATCGAAGCAAAATGAAATGATCGGTTGAAAAATTCCCTTGCTTGTTATAACGCTCAGAATTCAAGTAGCCGCCACATGGGTGTGCTGACGTTACTGCCGGGTTCGCCGGGATGTTCGTTGATACGGCCGCGATTTCTGACCATGTAGTAGGGAAAGCCGACGCGTGGAATCACCTTGATCATGTACAACTCGCCGTTGAGGCGATACTCTTCGATTGTATCTTCGCCGCGTTTGATAATAGTCACCTGTGGTTCGAGATCAGGATCAAGCTCCATGCCGGGGGGTAATGGTGGAGGAGCCGCCAATTCTGGCAGGTCAGTATCACCCAGTTCGGGTAATTCCGGTATCTCAGGCAGCGGTACCAGATTCTTGGGTCTATCGGATTGCGCCATGAGGGGTAATGCGAAAGAAAGTGCGAAGCTGAGCGGCAGGATCAGTAATAATCGGTACATGGCATTTTTCCGGTGTTTCGTATGACGGAAGGGGTATTCTACCTAAATTCACAGACGTTGGTTACAGATTCAGCTGAATTTCACGTTCTTCGGTGCTGGGCTCGAAACCGCGTGTCTCATAGTATTTAAAAATGGCATTAACCACTTCGCAAGGTTCATCAATGATTTGTATCAGATTCATGTCTTCAGGTGAAATAAAGTTTTCCGCGATCAGGACATTTCTGAACCAGTCGATCATGCCGCACCAGAAATCGGAGCAAACCAGAATAATCGGCATTTTGCGCGTCTTTCCCGTTTGCACGAGCGTGAGTGCTTCCATGAGCTCATCCAGAGTGCCGAATCCGCCGGGCATGACGACATAGGCAGTGGCAAATTTGACAAACATGTATTTGCGTGCAAAAAAGTGGCGGAATGATTGGCTGATATCCTGATAGGGATTGCGGTGCTGTTCGTTAGGTAACTGGATATTCAGTCCGACGCTCGGAGACTTGCCGTAATAGGCGCCTTTATTGGCAGCTTCCATAATGCCCGGTCCGCCGCCGGAAATAACTGAAAAACCGGCATCGGAAAGCAGCCGGGCGATTTGTTCGGTCAGCTTGTAATGCGGATGATTCACATCGGTGCGCGCACTTCCGAAAATGCTCACGGCAGGCTGAATTGAATCAAGGCGCTCTGTTCCTTCGACAAATTCTGCCATAATGCCGAACAAGCGCCACGATTCTTTCGCCGACCATAGCTTTTCCAGGGAAAGTGCGGTGGCGGGTTTATTTTGCAGGCTCATAGGATTTTTTGAATGAAAACATTATTGCTGGTGGATGGCTCATCTTATCTGTATCGTGCCTATCATGCGCTGCCTGACTTGCGCAGTCAGCACAATCAACCGACTGGCGCGATTCATGGCGTACTCAATATGTTAAAGCGTCTGCACAAGGATTATCATGCTGATTATAGCGCGTGCGTATTTGATGCAAAAGGTAAAACTTTCCGCGATGAAATCTACCCGGATTACAAGGGGCGCCGGCCGTCGATGCCGGAAGATCTGGTTGCGCAGATAGCACCGCTGCACGCCTGTATCGAAGCGATGGGATGGCCGCTGCTGATTATCGAAGGCGTTGAGGCGGATGATGTGATCGGTACGCTGGCGAGGCAGGCTGAGAAACAGAATATGCGCTGTATTATCTCCACTGGTGACAAGGATATTGCGCAACTGGTCAATGCGCATATCACGCTGGTGAATACCATGAATAACGAAATACTGGATGAAGAGAAAGTTCATGCGAAATTCGGCGTCAGGCCGGAGCGTATGCTGGATTATCTGATGCTGGTCGGTGACAGTTCGGATAATATTCCCGGCGTTGATAAAGTGGGTCCGAAAACAGCGGTCAAGTGGCTCGAGCACTATGGTTCTCTGGAGAATATTATTGCACATGCGGAGGAGATCAAGGGCGTGGTCGGGGAGAATCTGCGCAAGGCGATCGGCTGGTTCGAAACTGCGCGTAAACTGGTAGAAATTAAATGCGATGTTGAACTCCCCGTTCCCCTTGCTGATCTGACGCTGAAACCGCAGGATACCGGGCGGTTGGCGATGCTCTATGAAGAACTGAGCATGAAATCGGCTTTGCAGGAATTGTATCAGTACAGTGATCCGCTATCGGCAGATGCACATGAAAGCGGCATGCAGGATGCGTACCATCAGCGTCGTGATGATCCTGTTGCTGAATATCAGACTATTCTGGACGAAACGCAATTTAACGCATGGCTGGATAAATTACATGCGGCGCCGCTGGTATCCATCGATACGGAAACGACCGGTCTGGATCCGATGCAGGCTGAACTGGTGGGTATTTCGTTCTGTTTTGAATGCGGTCATGCCGCCTATATTCCGCTGATGCATCAATACATTGGTGTGCCACACCAGTTGGAACAGGGATATGTGCTGGAAAAACTTCGGCCCTGGCTGGAGCGTGCGGACAAACACAAAGTCGGCCAGAACTTGAAGTATGACAAACATATTTTCGCCAATTATGGCATGAGTTTAAACGGCATTACGCATGACACGCTGCTGCAGTCTTATGTGCTTGAGTCGCACAGGCCGCATAATATGGATAACCTGGCGTTGCGGCATCTGGATGTCAAAACCATCAGTTATGACGACGTTACCGGCAAAGGTGCGCAGCGTATCGGTTTTGAACAGGTTGCCATAGAGACGGCGACAAACTATGCGGCTGAAGACGCCGATATCACGTTGCGCTTGCATCAGTGCCTGTACCCCAGAATCCAGGCTGATGCGCGGCAGCTGTCTATTTATCAGGATATTGAAATGCCGGCCATGGAAGTTTTGTTCGCCATGGAACGTCATGGGGTTCTGCTCGATCAGCGGTTACTGCAGGCGCACAGTCTGGAACTGAGCCAGAAACTGGATATTTTGGAACAACGGGCGTATCAAATTTCCGGGCAATCCTTTAATCTGAATTCACCGAAGCAGATACAGGACGTCCTGTTTAACCGGTTGAAACTGCCAGTTGTTAAAAAAACACCCAAAGGTGTGCCTTCAACCAATGAGGACGTGTTGCAGCAACTGGCGCTGGATTTTCCACTGCCGAAAATTCTGCTCGAATACCGTACACTTTCCAAGTTAAAGTCGACCTACACGGACAAATTGCCGCAAATGATTAATCCGGCTACCGGACGCGTGCATACAAATTATGCGCAGGCGGTTGCGGTAACCGGGCGCTTGGCCAGCTCGGATCCGAATCTGCAGAATATTCCGGTGCGTACGGCCGAAGGTCGCAGGATACGCGAGGCATTTATTGCGCCGGCGCATCACAAAATCATTTCTGCGGATTATTCGCAGATCGAGTTGCGTATCATGGCGCATATTTCTCAGGATGAAGGTCTGCTTAAAGCGTTTGCAGCAGGCGAGGACATTCATCGCGCCACAGCTGCCGAGATTTTCGCTTTGCCGCTGGATGCAATTGATGCGGAACAGCGCCGTTATGCCAAAGTGATTAATTTTGGCCTGATCTATGGGATGTCAGAATTCGGTCTGGCCGCGCAGCTGGGTATTGAGCGCAGTGCGGCACGTGCTTATATTGACCGGTATTTTCTACGCTATCCTGGTGTGGCCGATTATATGCAGCGTACCCGGGAAAAAGCCAGAACGGCGGGCTTTGTTGAAACCGTGCTGGGTCGCAGGCTGTGGCTGCCGGAGATTAACAGTTCCAATGGTAATCGCAGGCAGGGTGCAGAGCGTGCGGCTATTAATGCGCCCATGCAGGGCACGGCAGCCGATATTATTAAATTGGCTATGATTGCCGTGCAGCAATGGCTTGCAGAAGCCCGGCTACAGAGTCAATTGATTATGCAGGTGCATGACGAACTTGTACTCGAGGTACCAGACCAGGAAGTCGATACGATTCTGTCTGAACTTCCTCAGTATATGGAAAAGGTGATCAGTCTGGACGTGCCTTTGCTGGTGGATATCGGTGTTGGAAAGAACTGGGAACAGGCGCATTAAACGTGCTGATGCATGGTCTGTGTGTAACTGATCGGGCATCTGACGGATCAAGTATGACCTGCTTCGCAAGGCGGTATAAGGTCATGAATGCTTCAATCTTTCGACGCATAGTCGCACTATGCATCGAAAAACTGGCTGGCGCCTGGGTTTTATCCGGTTTGTTGCGATTGCTTGAAGTACAAGTACGGCTGATTTTGGGGCAGTTTTTTCTTTATTCCCGTGTTTCTATTTGAGTTAACTCACCATTCTCCTGAGTAACTGCTTTTTTGACTTTACGTCGTGTCCGCTTTGGCGGTGGCGGTTCTTCGCTGGTCAATTCGATTTTTTCCGGCGGCGTTTCAATCATAACCAGACCACTTTCTTCGAGATTCAGTTTTTTTTCAGGTTCGCGATCAATTGCTCTGGGTACATCAGAAACTTCGGATGATTTTGCAGGACGGATATCAGACGGTATGTCTTGTATCCTGAGGATCGGGTCGCTGATTTCATGGTCTGCGGTTTTGTTTTCTTTTTTCTGTCGATCTTCAGTACGATTGGCTGGCTTTGCAGCCGGACTTATGGCGTCCTGTTGCACCGGTTGCTTTTTTTCAGCAGCCGGATCCGTTTCAATGATGACATGGGATTGGGCGTCATTTGAATGTAATCGGGGTTCGGGAGCCGCGTCTGAGTCGAACGACAATTGATCTGCCGCATCTTCCTTAAAGGGAGTATCTGATTTGCCGCGTGTGGGGCGATCTTTTTGTCGGGTGCTGCGATGTCTGCGGGCACGTTTTTTACCTTCCTGTTTCTCGGCGGAAACACTTTCAACCGTATCGGCCGGAATGGCGTCGGGCTCATCGTATGAAAGTGCTGTGGATAGATTCTGTGCGTGTTGCAACGATTGTGCATCAATCTGGGAATGTGGTTTTTCCGCCTTCTTTTCGTCGATCAGCGGTGAATCATCTGTTTTTTCAACATTCTGATCATCGGAATCCTTCGGCGATTGTTTTGATGGTATGTGATTCTTGCGTTCACCGCGACTGCGCGAACGATTACGTCCGCGAACATTTTTTTTGTTGCGGTCCGATGGCAAGGAAGTATCTTTTTCCTTATGTGCTGCCTTTTCGGTATCCTGGTCTTCTTTCTTTACTTCGAGGTTGTGTGCCGGTTTAAACCAACCAAAGAATTTATCCAGCAGTGATGTTTCTTTGGACTTGTCATCACGGATGGGTGCGGGTTGTGCGGGGGTTATTCCCTGAACAGCGGCTTTGGGGCGCTGCGGCTTCTGTTTCCGTTCTGTCAGGTCCGGTACCAGATCTTCCGTGGCTTTGTCGACCATGGTGTAGCTGGGTTGTGGTTCGGTTTGTTTCGTATCTTCATGACGCAAACGGGTTATTTTATATTTGGGTGTCTCCAGATGGATATTGGGTATCAGGATGACATCGACTTTAAGCCGTTCTTCAATTTCATGGATTTCAGCACGCTTTTCATTCAACAGATAGGTGGCTACTTCGATAGGCAGCTGCACATGTAGTGCGCTGGTATGTTCTTTCATCACTTCTTCCTGAATGATGCGCAGAACATGCAGGGCAGAGGAGTCCGTGCTGCGGATATAGCCGGTGCCGTGACAGCGTGTACATGAGGAATAGTTGCTTTCACCGAGTGACGGACGAAGACGCTGCCGTGATAATTCAAGCAAGCCAAAGCGGGAGATTTTGCCGATCTGTACCCGCGCGCGGTCCTGGCGTAATGCTTCCTGCAGGCGCGCTTCGACTTCGCGTTGATTACGCGGCGATTCCATATCGATAAAATCAATAACAATCAATCCGCCGAGATCGCGTAAACGTAACTGCCGGGCTATTTCATCCGCCGCTTCCAGATTGGTGTTCAGCGCTGTATGTTCAATATCCGCACCGCGAATGGCGCGAGCCGAGTTAACATCCACCGATACCAGTGCTTCAGTGTGATCGATGACGATTGCGCCGCCCGAAGGCAATGTAACCTGACGCGAATACGCGGTTTCGATCTGATGTTCGATCTGGAAGCGTGAGAATAGCGGTACATCGTCATGGTAATATTTCAACCGATCGACATTGGCCGGCATGACATGCAGCATAAACTGACAGGCCTGCTCATATATTTCCCGGTTATCAATCAGAATTTCGCCGATTTCATGGCTGAAATAATCACGAATGGCACGAATGACCAGACTGCTTTCCTGATAAATCAGAAAAACACCGCTCTGCTGAGTGGCGGCTTCTTCAATTGCATGCCATAGTTGTGTCAGGTAATTCAGATCCCATTGTAATTCTTCTTCGCTGCGGCCGATGCCTGCAGTTCGTGCAATGACGCTCATGCCATGCGGCATTTCCAGCTTCGCCAATACTTCGCGCATTTCATTGCGGTCTTCGCCCGTGATACGTCGTGAAACGCCTCCGCTGTTGGGATTATTAGGTATGAGTACCAGATACCGCCCGGCGAGTGAGATATAGGTGGTTAATGCCGCGCCTTTTGTGCCACGTTCATCTTTATCGACCTGGACAATCAGCTCCATTCCTTCACGCAAAAATTCCTGAATGCGGTTTTGCGAAACTTCCCCAGCCTTCTCTCCAAAGCAGCAGGGTGAGATTTCCTTAAATGGGAGGAAACCGTGCCGTTCGCAGCCGTAATCGACGAAAGCAGCTTCCAGGCTTGGTTCCAGTCGTGTGATAACTGCTTTGTAAATGTTACTTTTTCGTTGTTCTTTATTGATGGATTCAATGTCAAGATCAATCAGTTTCTGACCATTGACAATGGCAACGCGCAACTCTTCAGGTTGGGTTGCGTTAAATAGCATTCGTCTCATTTATATGCCTTACTGTGTAACAACACAAGCGAATTGATGAAATTTCGAGAAAACATAATTAAGATGACGAGTTTTTGCCGGTTTAATTTTATTTTTATGTGTCAATTTATGTTAATTTTATTTTATTATTGAATTGTAGTGACATATCTATGATAAGTGTAGTGGTATGTCTATGATAACTGTAGTGATGTAAATAATCCAGTTTGCTGAAATGCCTGATCATGTTGGGTTTTGTTATGTAAATTTAAGTGGTGTGTAAATCATTGCGCGGAACGTGTATGCAACGTTATGTGTTGAATGAGAATCACGAATTGTTGATGGTTCTGATATTATTTTCTGTTTTTTATTAAATGGCTGTCGATTGAACATTTACTTGCTGGTGAATCGATTCTGCCAGGGTGAGATATTTTGAGATTTCAGTGGACAAGTTACTACTCTTAACGACTAAACAACTATAGAAGCGAAAAATGAACAAACAACTTCAACTCAAGGTGGGAATTATAGGTAAAACGCAACATATAGGCAAAAAAATCTATTGAAAACCGCAATCGTCAAGGAAATTATCTGTGAGGATGGCACTGATCAACGTATTGACAATTTTTTGTTCAAACGTTTCAGAAATGTACCAAAAAGTCATATTTATCAATTATTACGCAGTGGACAGGTACGTGTCAACGGTAAACGCATTGATTTTCATTATCGTTTGGCTTTGGGTGATGTGGTGCGGATTCCGCCGATGATGATCCCTGCAGCCAATATGGTGAAACAGCAGGTAATTCCAAAAATACGATATATTTCATTTCGCATCATCTTTGAAGATGAAGCGCTGCTGGTTGTTGATAAGCCGGCAGGAGTCGCTGTTCATGGGGGAAGCGGCATCAGCTTTGGTGTCATTGAACAGCTTCGTACACAGTATCCTGGAATAAAATTTCTTGAACTGGTCCACCGACTGGATCGCGAAACTTCCGGTGTATTGTTGCTGGCTAAAAAACGCAGCGCGCTGGTTGCATTGCATCAGCAGATTCGTTCCGGTGATATAGAAAAGCATTATCAGGTGCTGGTCAAGGGAAAATGGCCGAATACGCGACAGCATGTCAAGCTGCCACTGATAAAATATGTGACTCGAGAAGGTGAGCGACGCGTAACAGTGGCAAGCGGCAAGTTTAAAGGGGAAAAATCCTCTACTTTCAGGGAAATGGATTCACATACGATTTTTACGCTGCTGCGTACCTGGCAGGACTACAGTCTGCTGGACGCCGAATTAAAGACAGGGCGCACGCATCAAATTCGTGTACACCTGGCGCATTTGGGTTATCCGATTATCGGTGATAGTAAATATGGCGATTTCGCCGTCAACAGGCATTTATCCAGCAGTCGCAATAAAATCCGTCTGGAGCGCATGTTTTTACATGCTGCCAGCATGCTGATAAAACATCCGCTCAGTGGTCAGTCATTAAAACTGGCGGCGCCTCTGCCTGCCGATTTGCAGGATTTTGTGAATCATCTTGGCGATTGATTGCAGCGAGATGCTCGTGAAGTATGGGTTGTAATATATGCCAGACATTTTCGACAATCGTTTTTTGTGCGGCGGCTGTCGGATGGATACCGTCAGGCTGGAAAAATTCTTTCTTTTCACCGAATCCGGCGAGCAAAAACGGAATCAGACCGATCTGATAGTGCTCGGCGAGTTGCGGATAAATATCCTGGAACTTTCGTGTATAAGTCATGCCATAATTGGGCGGCAGCTGCATGCCCGCGAGCAGGACAACGGTATTGAATTGCTGGCAGACTTTGATTATTTCAGCCAGATTCTCATAGATTGTTTTGATTGCAGCGCCCCGCAGACCATCGTTAGCGCCCAATCCGAGGATAATGATGTCCGGGCGATGTGTTTTTAATGCCTGCGCTATGCGGTTGCGTCCGCCCAGCGTTGTTTCGCCACTGATACTGGCATTGATAACCCGGAAAGACGGTGAGTGTGACAACAAACGTTGCTCCAGTAAAGCAACCCATCCCGCATCGGTGGGAATGCCGTAGTTTGCTGACAAGCTGTCACCATAAATCATAATGGTCGTCGTAGGTTGCGCAGATGCCGCAACTGTGAAGGTACCAGGTACGGCAAATAAGAAGAATACAAAAAAAACTAGGAAATTTTTCATGGTAAAAAATCGTGTCAATAAACCTATTCTGTGGACGGATGCGCTGACAAAACAGGTCAGCACCGGTGATGAGAATCTGACAATTCTACGAGACATCACTCTTGAGGTGAATGCCGGTGAAGCCGTTGCGATTGTCGGCGCTTCCGGTTCCGGGAAATCAACCCTGCTGGGTTTGCTCGCTGGATTGGATACACCCACATCCGGTAAAGTTCATCTGGATGGTACAGATATTTTTACGCTGGATGAAGACAGCCGGGCGGCTTTGCGCGGAAAATCACTTGGTTTCGTTTTTCAGTCGTTTCAATTACTCCCTGCGTTGACTGCATTGGAGAATGTCATGCTGCCGCTTGAGCTCTCGGGCGTCAATGCGGCCGAATCGACTGCGCGGAAGCTATTGCAGCGCGTTGGTCTCGAATTGCGCATGCATCATTATCCCAAACAACTTTCCGGCGGAGAGCAGCAGCGTGTGGCTATTGCGCGTGCATTTGTCACCGATCCTAAACTATTGCTTGCCGACGAACCCACCGGCAATCTGGATTCGTCCACCGGCACGCAGATTATTGATCTGATGTTTGAACTCAATCGCGAACACGGTACTACACTGGTACTGGTGACACACGACGAGAATCTGTCAAAGCGTTGTTTACGGCAGATACGGCTGGTCGATGGTATGCTGGCGCAATAATCTGATGCACATAGTGTCAACGCGCAACGCGCTCAGGTAATACGCGATGCCAGGGGCATCGCATTTTCGGGCTTGCAGCAGAACGGATATAACTGGCGTCATAAACCGCTGTCGAGCAACAGAACGCTGCCTATGGTAGTGATGGCTTCATCGCTGCTGGCGATGTCCACCGCGAGCCATTCGCGTGTGATTTCGTCATTTTCCAGCCGGGATTGCTGCGCATGCAGTTCGACTTCGGTCGCCGCTCTTTCGAAAGTCTGCGTATAGAGTGCCTGAATGTAATCGGCATCATTCAGTGTGCTCAAATCTGCGCGCGTCTGGAACCAGTTCAGAATCATATCGGGATTGATGCCATGGGCCAGTGCTTCGCGTCCCAGTTGCCATTCGTCGATGGTGGCGTCGCGGTCAAAGAAAGTCTGGAATAAACGGCCGAGAATACCTTCCACCCGGTTCTGCGCCAGCAGAATATTTTCACCGCTGTCGAATGCGATCATTTCCGCATTGTCGAGCCTGAGCATCGCGCCATCATTAAGCCGCGTGATTTCGATGCTGTCATTGATCTGCTCGAGATGGACATCGTCACGGCCGCCATGCATTCTGAGCACATCGTGTCCGCCGCGGCCATCAATATGCAGTGCCAATCCCAGTGGAAGATAGCCTTGATTGTCGTTATCGTCGCCGATTATTTCACGAACAGTGTTCAATTGAATGATGTCAGGGTTGCTGGCCATTCCGGCCAGCAGTTCTTCAGGTGTCATGTTCTTGAAGCCAGCAGCTTCGGGGAGATCCCAAAAAGCATAGACGATGTCATGGCTGCCTGCGCCGACCCAGTTCTGCACGGCGCTGCCTTCGGCAACGGTCAAATCGCGCCCAAGCCAGGTTTTGGCCAGATGGTGCGCGGCAGCTTCCGCGACAGAGTGCGCGACGGCCAGAGTCGGGCCGGTTTCGAAACGGATGATCTCGATATCGGTCAGCGTATCCACTTCACCATTGCGATGGGTGAGCGTCAGATGATTGCCGTTGGATTTGATCTGGTAATCCGTCAGTTTGCCTGCTTGCACTGCAGTATCGAAACCCAGTCCGCCATTGAGCGCATCGTTTCCGGAGCCGCCTGTCAGGCTATCGTGACCGGTGCCGCCATACACGATATCGTCACCTGCGCCACCTGTGACTCGATCATCGCCGCCGAGGCTGCCGATCGTGTCATCACCCGCACCGCCAAACAGGATGTCATCGCCCGCGCCAAGAATCACCGTCTGTTCTTGTTCGTTGAGTACCACAAAATTATCCCCTGTGCCGCCAATGACGCTAACAGCACCGGTAATGATTGCAAAGGCAACATTATCGAGCTGTATGATCGCCCCGGGTGGAAGCTGGCTGGCGTCGATGATCAGCACCAGTCTGCTATCGCCAGAAAGGGCCGGGCCGGTGATGATAATAGGCAATCCGGGCACGTAATTGTTGCCTGCTATCAGTGTCAGGGTTTGCACCGAAACATCTTCCTGTGCCGTCAGTGCAGCAAGGAAATTCTGACCCTGTGACGTCATTTCCAGTCGTGTGTCGTTGTCGGTGGTTGTTACCTGTTCAATGCGCTGGATCAGGTTGTCGGCGGCATCCTGTGCATTCATCGGTGTAGATAGGCCGTTGGCGGTAAAACCGGTACCGGATGGCAGGCTAACGACAAGAATCGAATTACCTGAATCATCGATCAGGACGGGGATGTCTGCGTGTGTCCCATGCGATGTGCCCGGATCGTCAATGCGTGTGCTGCTAACAATTGGCACGGTCAGCGTGATTGATCCGTTGGTTTCCGTCTTTGTGCGGACGATGATGCCGTCGACAGTTTTTGTTGTTCCACCGGTGTTACCGCCACCACCGCCTCCGCCACCATTTCCACCCCCGCCACCGCTACTTCCGCCGCCATTGCCACCACCGCCGTTACCGCCCCCGCCCCCCGAAGGGGCCGGTATCGTCACAGTGATGCTATTGTCTGCTGTGTCGGCAACAGTTGCTGCCGCGTCCGCGCCGACTGCCCAGTCTTCAGCCGCGGCGAGGTTATACGCTGTAGCGTCACTGGCTGCAGTCCCGTTGGTATTGAGCAGCGCATTGACCGCGGTTTTGTCGGTTGTGCTCAGGGTCAGCGTGAATACGGTGGCCGAAGTAATGTCGACATCGGTAGTGTCAGTCAGTGTATAAGTTCCTCCACCTAATCCGGTCAATGTGAACAGGCTGGCATCGATATCATTGTTTGCACCTGCGAATTTGAGGAAGCCGGTGCCGGTGACTGTCAGTACGCCGGTGCCGGTATTATACGTCGCGGAAGTAATCGCGGGCGCTGCGACATTGCTGGCAGTCACGCCGTTTTCGGTCGTGTCAGCAACATTGACTGAAGCATCCGCGCCTGCTGCCCAGTCTTCCGCGGCTGCCAGGTTGTAGGTGGCGCCTCCGGTGGATGTTGTACCGTTTTTGTTGGCGATCTGGTTGACTGCGGTCCTGTCGGCCGTGCTCAGCGTCAGCGTGAACGTTGTGCCGGAAGTGATCTCTACATTGGCGCTATCGGTCAGGGTATAGGTTTCGCCGCCTTCACCGGTCAACGTGAATTTGCTGGCAACAATATCATTGGCTGCACCGCTTAATTTGAGAAAATTTGTACCCGTGACCGCCAGTACGCCGCTGCTCGCATCATATGTTGCGGCGGTTATGGCGGGGGCGGGTATGTTACTGACGGTGATGCCGTTACCGCTTGCATCCGAAGTATCACCTGCTGTTGCACCGGTATTCCAGTCATCGGCCGCGGCCAGATTGTAGTTCGTGCCACCCGTGGATACTGTGCCGGTTTTATTGAGTATCTGATTGATGGCGGCTTTGTCGGCGGCGCTGAGCGTGACGGTAAATTGTGACAGGCTGTCGCGTTCAACATCGGCGGTATCGGTTAAAGTATGCGTGGCGCCACCTTCACCGGTAAAAGTCAACTGGGATACGTCGATATCGTTGCCGCTTCCGTTGGCCTGGATGTTGGTACCGGTAACAACGAGTGTGCCGGTCGATGCATCATAGGTTGCCGAGGTGATTTTCGGATTGCTGGATACCGTGATGGCATTTGTGGTATCGCTGATATCGAGCGCCGTATCTGCTGCCGTCAGCCAGTCATCGGCAGTGGCCAGGTTATAGGTTGATCCGCCTGATGACACTGTGCCGAGTTGATCCAGCAATGCATCGACATTGGTTTTGTCAACACCGGCCAGAACAACCGAAAACGAGGTGGCTGAGGTGATTTCGACATCGGAAGTGCTGGTGAGCGTATACGTTGTATTTGCAATGCCGCCGGTAAAGGTTAGTGTGGAAATATCGATATCGTTGTCGGCCCCCGGTTTCTTGAACAAATGCGTGCCAGTGACAACCAGTGTTCCGCTATCCGAATCATAAATGGCGGAAGTGATGGCCGGTGTCTGCACATTGCTGACCGTGATGCCGTTGCCTGCTGTATCGCTGATATCATTGGCTGCCGGTGCGCCGGTGATCCAATTGTCGGCGGCTGACAGATTGTAGGTGACTGCGCCGCCCGATATCGTTCCGTTTTTATTGAGTAGCCCATGAACATTGAGCTGATCGGCAGTACTCAAGGTCAGTGTCGCCGAAGTCGCTGACGTAATGTCGACATTGGCGGTATCGGTCAGGGCGTAGCTGCCGCCTTCGCCGATCAGGGTCAGCAGCGATGCATCCAGATCGTTGGATGCACCGGCTAAACTGACAAAATTATCACCGGTAATAACCAATTGGCCTGTGCTGATGTCATAGGTCGCCGAAGTGATTGTGGGAACGGCATAGTTTGAAACGGTGATGCCGTTAGTCGCATCCACGACATCCACCGCGGCATCCGCACCCGTCATCCAGTCTTCTGCAGCCGCCAGATTGTAGGTGGTACCATTCGCCGCACTGGCGCCATTCTTGTTAAGCAAGGCCTCAACGTTGAAGAGGTCTGCATCGGACAGAATAATCGTAAATTGCGTGTCGGAATCGATTTCCACATCCGAAGCGCTGGTCAGTGTGTAAGTGGCACCGCCTTCTCCGGTAAACGTGAGTTTGGAAACATCGATATCGTTGGCTGCGCCATTCTGTTTAAGAAAGCCTGTACCGGTGACGGTCAGCGTATTGATCGAATAATCGTATGTTGCACTGGTAATCGCAGGAACAGCGACGTTGGAAACGGTGATGCTGTTGCCGGTAGTGTCGGCCACGTTAACGGCGGCATCCGCACCGGCGATCCAGTCTTCAGCCGCGGCGAGATTGTAGGGAGTGGCATCGGTGGAAGCGGCACCATTTTTGTTGATGATCGGGTTGACTGCGGCCCTGTCGGTTGCGCTTAGTGTCAGTGTAAATGTCGTTCCGGACGTGATTTCCACATCGGCAGTGTCGGTCAGGGTATAGGTTGCGCCGCCTTCACCGGTAAACGTGAATTTGTTGGCGACGATATCATTCGTTGCTCCATTCAATTGAAGGAAATTCGTGCCTGTGATCACCAGCGCGCCGCTGTTCGCGTCGTATGTTGCGCTGGTAATTTCCGGAACAGCGACATTTGAAACGGTGATGCCGTTGCCGGCGGCATCGGCAACGACAACGGCGGCATCCGCACCGGTTGCCCAGTCTTCTGCGGCTGCCAGATTATAAGTGGTACCACCGGTGGAAGCAGTGCCGTTTTTGTTGACGATCGGATTGATTGTAGCCCTGTCCGTGGCGCTTAACACGATCGTGAATGCCGTACCGGATGTGATGTCCACATTGGCGGTATCGGTCAAGGTATAGGTTGCGCCGCCTTCGCCGGTAAACGTGAATTTGTTGGCGACGATATCATTCGTTGCCCCGTTCAATTGAAGGAAATTCGTGCCTGTGACCACCAGCGCGCCGCTGTTCGCGTCGTATGTTGCGCTGGTAATCGTGGGAACAGCCACGTTCGAAATGGTAATGCCGTTGCCAGCGGTATCGGCCACGACAACGGCGGCATCCGCACCGGTCGCCCAGTCTTCTGCAGCTGCCAGATTGTAGGTGGTGGCGTCGGTGGAAGCAGTGCCGTTTTTGTTGACGATCGTATTGACAGCGGCCCTGTCGGTCGCGCTCAGTGTCAGTGTGAACGTCGTGCCTGAAGTGGTCTCGACATTGGCAGTGTCGGTCAGGGTATAGGTTGCGCCGCCTTCGCCGGTGAACGTAAATTTGTTGGCGACGATATCATTCGCCGCACCGCTTAATTTAAGGAAATTCGTGCCGGTGACTACCAGTGCGCCGGTATTTGCGTCGTATGTTGCACTGGTAATCGCAGGAACCGCGACGTTGGAAACGGTGATGCCGTTGCCGATTGTATCGGAGATATCCGTGTTGCCGATAACCGTATTCCAGTCATCGGCTGCGGCCAGATTATAGGTTGTTCCGCCTGTCGAACTGGTACCGTTTTTGTTGATGTATTGATTAATGATGGTTTTATCCGTTGCGCTTAACGTGATAGAGAAACTGGTGCCGTCAATAATCTCGACATTGGCGGTGTCGGTCAGGGTATAAGTATCGCCACCTTCGCCGGTGAACGTGAATTTGTTGGCGGTGATGTCGTTGTCAGCGCTGCTGGCTTTGACCAGATGGGTTCCGGTGACCGTCAGAACGCCGGTATCCGCGTCGTATGTTGCGGATGTGATGGTCGGTGTCTGCGTGTTGCTGACCGTAATGCCATTGCCGGTCAAGTCGGCATTACCCGCCTGAGCGGGATTCCAGTCCGCGGCAACCGCAATATTATAGGTGGTTGCGCCGACAGAAGACGTGCCGTTTTTGTTCAACAATCCTTCCACATTGATCTGGTCGACAGCATTCAGTACGACAGTGAATTGCGTCGCCGAATCGATTTCGACATTGGCAGAGGTGAGTGTGTACGTGGCGCCGCCTTCCCCGGTCAGTGTCAGCTTGGAAACATCAATATCATTGGCTAGGCCCACGGTGGCCAGCATGTTGGCTCCGGTGACCACCAACGTGTTGGTGTCGGCGTCATAAGCCGCGGAGGTGATTGTTGGTCCGGTTACAGCGGCTCCATACGTCCAGTCTTCCAAACCAAAACCTACATCAGTTCCTGATACTTGAATGGTGTCAATGTTTTGGAAACCGACGTCAGAAGAGCCTAAAAATGTATTTGTAATTAAGAAATTTCCTGTTAGAAGATAACTAATATCACTCGTAACTTTAACTCCATCACGCCAACCACTGACTGTATACGTGTCTCCAAGATTGAACTGATCTCTAATGGTTAAGGAAGTTAAACTGAACTCTGTCCCATCTGCTTTGGCAATAGTAAATATGGTAGTTCCGGGTGTGCCACCCAACTCTAACTGGGGATCACCGCCATAAACCATTTCTCTCAGGTCGCTGGATATCCACGCTGGATCATTTATCGTATAAGTGAAGCTATTGAACGTGAACGATGGTGCACGATGAGTGTCATTTACAAAACCAATAAATTCTTCTAATGCAAGAACATGTGTGTAGGTATCAATAACTTTCTTCCAAAAAGGAAATTCTGTTTTGATTGAATCGTTTCGGTAGTCTAGATTCCAATTTCCACCCTGTTCGCTATTTCCCGTCAGACTGCTCGATGCCGCGATGTTGGCGCCGGTGATATGCGCCAGTTGCTGGATAAAGTATTCACCGGATACACCTTTTCCGACATTGCAGCCATAAATCAGGATATCGGCGCCTGGTTTGAGACGGGTTTGCCAGGAAAATAGATGGTGCTGATAGGTGTTGAGTGTGGTTGTGGATAAGGTGCTATTACCCAGTATCAGACAGCCCGTATTTCCGTGCGATACGATATGTACCGCTTCCAGATGTGTGTACTGCAGCAGAATTTCGCTGAGCTGTATTACGCCATCACTGTGACAATCCAGGAGATGAACGGCGACTTCCGGCCGGGCGCTGTCGATCAGAATTTGATAGTCTTCAACGCCTTGATCAATGAAAAGTACTTCCCGTGTACTCAGTCGCTTGCCGGAAGCGGATTGTTGTTCTGCATGACCTGCTTGGATGTCGGTAGATGGCATTGCTGTACTCTCCAAAATGTTGTCTAATATAATATCCCGCAGGATCAGATGGTTACAGGATTCTAGGGTGTCATGCTGGCTTGTTCTTTGAGTGTGATGTAGCGTTGGATCATGGTTTCCATCTCAAGGGACAGGTTGATGAATTGGCATCCGGCCCGTTTGCATGTTTTGCCATTCTTCAGTGTCATTTCGTGCGTATTTTTTACTTGAATGGTTGAGATGATGCATCCGATTTCAGGCAAATTGATCTGGCAATTGTGATAGATCATTCCAGGTTCAAAGCTGATAACCGGATGGTGATCAATAACGCCGATGCCGCCGCAGCTGATATCGATTAACGTGATTTCAGCCTTGGTTGGAATATCTTGACCCGGAAATGGGACCACGCACTTAATCGGTGTAATAATCGGCGTAGGGATACGAAAATGACTTCTTCTCTGAATGCGGACCAGAGAATCGGGCAATTTGACTGCAAAGACATACTGGTCTTCGAAGAGTGTTTCTCTGATTCGATTGGATGTGAATTCTATTTTGACCCGATCCAGCGACGTGATGAACGTTAAATCCGTTGAGGTCAACGCCAATTGATTGAGTTTTTGATCATTCCCGCTATCGATCAGCAACTCACCTGTTTTGTCATTGATATCCAGAAGAGATGTCAGAATAAAATGATTGGTTCTGTCAAAGTAGAGTGTAATCAGCATGTTTTTCTGCATGATTTTTCGCAAGATATAGAGAATGTCAATCTTACGATGAATGCGGAAATTCTCTACTTCCTCAGGTGTGAGATAGGTCAAGTGCGATAATCCAATTGCTTCAACCATGATGGGATACTCCGACTTAATTGGTTTTAGATCGCATGGGTCATTCACCTGAGGATTCTTCCGATTCAGGCTGTGATTCGATTTTATTCGAACCCTGTTCCAAATGATATAACCAGGCCAGCAATTCAGCAATGGCAACATAGAGTTGCGGAGGAATCCGGTCGTCAAGATCAACTTGCATCAGTAGCGCTACAAGCTCATTGGATTCATGAACGTAAACTCCGGATTCTTTTGCGCGTCGTATGATTTCCTGAGCGACCAGGCCATGTCCTTTGGCAACGACCCTGGGCGCAATCTGACCTTCCCGGTAGGCGAGCGCAACAGCTTCTGGTTTGGCATCTTTTTCATTCATTTGGATGTGACGCAAATGAAGTAACCGGCAAACCTGCTGTCTGTATGTTTGTTTTTAACGCAGTCTGGCTGTTGATTAACAGCTGCTGCGTTTCGGGATGATCTGCACTCAGCTTGATCTGTATGTCTTGAGCACTCAGTAGGATGGTGGCTGTGATTTTTCCAAGCTCCGGAAAAGTCAGTGTCAGTGTGGTTTTCCATCGTGTTGCCGGGTCTGGGGTACCGGGATCGCTTTGATGGGCGTCTTCGCAGATAGCCCATTCCATGTGCTGACCGTTCCAGATTTCTCCATGCCATAGGATATGGCCTGTTTCAAGTGTCATTAATTGCTGTTGAACAAGCGACAGGTTCTGCGCGCTGACAGGCAGCGCAGAGGATATCGAACTGGGTGTTGATTGTGATTCGTTAGCTGATATTGTCAATTTGTTCTGGGGCTCAAGCTGTAATTTTTCAAGCGAATTTTTGCCATTGATCCATTTGGCCAAATGCGATTCATAGAATAAACCACTTTGATAAATTGCTTTTTGTAATAAAAAGGGAAAATCCTGCTTATTTATTGGCAGGCCAGTGACGATGGGTGTTGTTATAGCAGGAGCGTGTGCAGTCAGTTTCCCGGTATCCTGAATCAATATATCAATAAATCTTCCTGTTCGGCTTATGGATGCATTGCTTTTTAAATTGACCGGGTTTTCGGTTTGCAGTGCGAATTTCAGTCTGGGTTCACTGGATAGGAAAATAAACTCCAGTTTGTCACCCGGTCTAAAATTATCAGGCAACTGCATTTGAATGGGTTTGTTTGATATGAGTACGCTGAAATTACCATTAGGCAGGCGTTTTTCAACGAGAGCCTGGTATTTGCCACCCAGAACAAATTCATGCTCATGCTGTGCGTTACCAGCAACAGCAACTACGGGTGTTACAGGCGTAACAGGCTTAACAGGCGTAACGGTCTTCGTTTGCTGCTGTGAAATCGGATCAGTTTTTACAGTTGTCGGTATCACGGATATTTCACCTCACGTTGTACCGCTACAAACGCAAGCCCTTTAAAAAGTCAGCTCAGGTTATTCGCTGTAGAAAATTAAAGGTAAATATTATTGGATTGATATGCTTGCTGTAAATTACGTTTGTAAGTGTTGGTGTTGATCATTTCCTGTAATTTGGCCATCCAGGGTTCTGTAATCAGCCTGATTTGTGCATCGTCATTCAGTACTTGATGAATAATTTTTATTTTCTTTTCCTGAAGCTCCTGGCTTAACGTGGATTCTGTTTCATTTTCAATCAGTTTGTTCGTGAGTTCACGACACTGTTTTTCCAGGTTAATTAAAGTATCCCAGTCGTTTTTTTGTGCGGCATCCAGCATTTTGTTTGTTGTGGCGAGAATTTCTTCGTATATGCTGATAATTTGTATGTTGTCCATTCGTGCAAAACCTTTTTAAGAGAGAATATGTCAGGCAACGGCTTTGTTGGTCGTGGTGTTGATTTCCGGTGAACGCTCAATGGCTTTCCATGCGCTGTATAATTCGCCGAGCAGCCGGCCAACTTCATCAATGATTTCTATGTCATTTTTAAGATTTGCGATGAGCAGGCGGTTGGTCATATAGTCGTAAAGTGCCAGAAGATGCTGGGTCAATTCACCGCCGGCATGCCTGTCAAGACTGGCTTTCAAACCATGGTCAATGATCATGATTGCTTTTGATAAAGCCTCTCCTTTTCTTGCAGTTTCATGATGTCTGATATGCAGTTTTGCTTTGGCAAGTGTTTCTATTGCACCTTCAAACAGCATCAGAATGAGCTTGTGCGGATTTGCCGACTCTATGCCTGTTTCTACGCCAACACGTTGATAAGTGGAAATAGGATTATTCATTGTTGCATACATTAGGTTGTTCCTCTCAGAAGATCTGTTAATGCGGATTGTTTTATGAATTAACGGCTATTATTTAACGCAGATAAGTTGGATAGCTGCTGCTGTAAAAAACTGCTGGTTTGCGTCATGCCGGCAATCAGTGTATCCAGTGCGGTGAATTGAGCACGATACCGTTTTTCGATGTCTTCGAGACGGCGCGCGAATGCTTCGCGTTGTTTGCCGATGTCTTGTATCGATGCATTGAGGCCGTCCATGCGCCCATCAAGCAGGCCATCATTCTGCAGCATGCCTTCGATGACCCGGTCCATTCTGTTGGCGAAGCCGAGCGAAGGTGATGGTGTAGAAGCCGCTTGACCGTTAAAGAACGAAGCAATGTTTTTGCTCGGGTCATTCATTACCGCATTTAATTTCCCGCTGTCCAGTTGTAAGGAACCATCCTTCTGGAAGCTGATACCGATCTGAGACAGTGAACTTAATCCACTCACTGCATCCGGTTGGAAATTATTCAGCACCCCGCGCAGCTGCGTCTGTATTGCACGTACCGTCGAATCACCGGTGAGTATGGATGCCTGCTGGTTTGCGGAATCGTATTTGGACAGGTCGGAAATGGTTTTTGCCAGTTCATTGTACGCCTTGACAAAAGTTTCCACGCCAGTCTGCACTTTTGAATGGTCTCGCGCGACTGTCAGCGTCGTCGTCGTGCCTGGCTCTGCCTTAAGCAGATTAAACGTAACGCCGCCCAGTGCATCGGAAATCGTGTTAGATGGCTTGCTGATATTAATGCCGTCGATCACCATCGTGGCATTCTGAGCAGTGACCGTCTCGGTCATATTGACGGCACCGCCTGTCGAGGCATCATAGGCAAGCTGAGACAGTCCCGCAGTATCCGTATGATCCCCGTCACTGTCGTCAACCGTGATTTTCAGTGCATTATTTAAACCTGTATCCTTTGAGGCAATCACGAGGCGGTTGCCCGTGCCGTCATTGACGATGCTTGCGGTAACACCGGCATCAGCCTGGTTGATCGCGTCACGGATGCTTCCCAGGGAGGACTGGCCCGGTTCGATGGTAATTGTCTTGGCCGGTTTTTCAGTCTGGCTGGTGAAAGAACCATCACCGTTATACGTGCCAAATTCGATGGTCAATGTTCCGCTGCCGATAACAGTATCGGTCGAGGCATAGGCATCGGACTTGATTTTCTGTGCCTGAGCAAGTGTCTGTATTTCAATCTGATAACTGCCTGCGGCTGCGCTCGACAAAGCGCTGGCGGTGACGATGTCCGAATTGGCGGTGGTTGCCTTGATGCCATTAAACATTGACGCATTGGTCAATGTTTTGACGCTGTTCTGAAAGGATGATAAAGCCCCTTTAAGGCTGCCATAAGCCGATATCTTCGCCTGCTGTCCTGCTTCCTTGTTGTTGAGCAGCAGTAGCGGGCGCTGTTCGATGGTCATCAGTTGACCAACAATGGCGTTGATATCAAGGCCTGAACCGAGTCCGGGTGAAGAGAGCATGGTGGTATCCTTTTCGTAACGAGATGATTGCGCGGCGCTTAAGTTTGACTAAGCCTGATCGCTAAACAATAACCCCTTGATTTCTCCGAGCGCCCGGGCGATATTGATGGCTTCTTCCGAAGGAATCTGCCGAATAATTTCCTGGGTTTGCGTATCCATGATCTTGATAACGGTCTTGCCCGTATCTTCATCGATGGAAAATTTCAGGTTTTGTGTCAGTGTTTGCGTGAACTGCTGAATTTGATCGACGGCATCCTGAATCTGTTCCGGCTTAATGGTCTCTGTTTCGGCTTTTTGCGGCATGGCAATCGCCACATCCGGGTTGGCCGGTGTTTTTACGGCCGGGTTATCGGCAAGAGAAGGCGGTGTTATAAGATCATGGATAGCTGCTGTTGAATTAATCATCATGTTAAATCTCCTGGTGCATAAGCGCTTGCGGAGAAGTGGCTGGTTTTTCCAGGCTTCTCCGCACGGTTATGATTTCTTATGCGATAGCTTATCTCAGCAAGGACAATACATTGTTAGGCAATGCATTCGCCTGGGCAAGCATCGCAACGCCAGCCTGCTGCAGAATTTGCGACCGTGTCATTGAGGCTGTTTCTGCTGCAAAATCAGCATCACGTATCCGGCTGCGCGAAGCGGACAGATTTTCGGAAGTCGTTTGCAGATTGCTGATCGTGCTTTCCAGCCGGTTCTGCAAAGCGCCAAAGCGGGCGCGTTGGTCATTAACCGCAGTCAGTGCCGAGTCGACAATCGATAATGTCCGGTTAGCCGCTTCAGCAGTCGTGATGTCGATGGCGTTGGTGGCTTGCAGTTGCGCGCCATAGGTGCCTTGTGCTGCTGTACCTGGAGTACCGGCATCCTGGAATACATCATCGACAGCGGTGGTTACCGTGAAGGATTTGGCGGAATCGAGTACTACTTTGCCTGTCAACCAGGCGCCATTGCCATTGGTCCAGACACCGGTAGTGGCATCAAGGCTTCCACCCGTCAGATCAAGAGCCAGACTGGATGTCGTATTGGTATCACCATCAAGCACGGAGATATCGTCGACCTGGATATTTAATTGAGTACCGGTATTGTCATAGGAATTGTTCAGGATACGGAGATCTTCGCCATTGGTGTTGGTCAGTTTGAGCGCCCAGTTACCATCCTCGGTCAGGACCGCTTCTGCGGTGAAACCGGTTTTGGCGGCGGCATCGTTGAAGGCCTGCACCGCGGTGCTCAGATAACTGCCTGAATCGACATCAGCTTGATCGTCCGCACCACCGGTTTTGAATGAAATCGTTGTGTATTTCGGAGCAACTGTATTAGCATTGGTCGGGTCGGAAAAGTCGGTCGAAATGGCGAACGAATACGTGGTGTTTTGCTGGAAGCCTACGCCTGGACCCGTACCCGCGCCCAGAACGACTTCGGTCGTGGCGGTGGCATTTACACCGCTGCCGGTACGGTTGATCGCTGTTGCGATTTCACCTGCACTGGCGCCTGCCCGGTAGTAAACATCAAAATTACCCGAACCGGTTGAAATCCGGAAATCTCCTGCAGCAAGTGCGCCGTTGATGCCGGATGCGTCGCCGATGTCGCCACTCAGTAGAACCGAGTTGCCCACTGCATCGCTGTTGGTGCCGATCGTTCCTGCAACGAGATCGCCTACACCACCTGGTGTAAAGGCGGCAAGCCCGCCGATGCGATAGTTACCAAAGGCGTTGGTCTGGAAATTACCGGATGCGGCAGAAATGGTCTGGTTAGCATTAGCGCCTACCTGGAAGTTGATGGTGCTGAATGAGCCGTCCAGTAAATTCATACCGTTGAACTGGGTTTGCGTGGATACGCGCTGAATCTCAGCGGTGAGCTGAGTAACCTCGGCCTGCAGTGCAGCCCGATCGCTGGCGGTATTGGTTGCATTGGCAGCCTGAATGGATAATTCACGGATCCGTTGCAGGTTGTCGCTGATCTGGGTCAATGCACCTTCTGCAGTCTGCGACAGGGAAATACCGTCGCTGGCATTCCGTGTGGCTTGATTAAGGCCACGGATTTGTGACGTCATTCTTTCAGAGATTGCCAGACCTGCTGCATCGTCTTTGGCGCTGTTAATTCTGAGTCCGGAAGAGAGTCGTTCCAAAGATGTGTTGAGTGAAGTTTGAGACGCGTTCAAATTGCGTTGGGCAGTCAGTGATGGAATATTTGAATTAATTACTTGTGGCATTTGAGTTCTCCTGTTTTGAAAACAATTTATTTATCCAAACAATAGTCATTAACAACTATTTAGCTCTGTAATTTGAGAGGGTTAGTAACCATCGTTGTAGCTGTAATCGGTTGGCTTTTTAAAAAGTTGAGTTTTTATTTTTAAGTTGTAGCCTGGTATCAGGAGGGTCTTATGCAGTTGTAATTAAGAAAAGGGTTTTTTCATGAGAAGGGTGGTGTCACAGATGAAATTCAATTAGAAATCGATTTGTAAACGTGTCAGGAAGGCCGTGATATTGGCATCATCGAATCCTTGGCTTCGGTCATTTGCTACCGCTTCTCCCGCCGCATTGTAATTGACGACATTACTGGTATTTACATTTAAAACGTGAATCAGATTGGTCATTACGCGAACATGTGTGTGCGGATACCAGTTTAATGCAAACCGGATCATGTCAGCTTCGCCACCACGGATAATGCCATTATTCATGTTCAGATAATCGTAGCCCACTGCAAATTCCCAGGCGCCCCAGCCCGGCCCTTTCCAATGAAAGTTACGATGCGGCGTGATTCGATTCCATGCGCCGTTTCTGACATGATATGCGCGGGATTCTCCAGTCAGAAAATAGCTGAGGTAACCGTAATAGCCGGTCAGATGTTCACCGGAATAGCCGAGGCCATTGATATTGGTGCGCAAAAATTCTGCCTGTGCCGAGAATGGCCCATAAACCAGCGCACTTTCTGCGCCAAAGCGGTCATAGCTGTCTATGCGGCGTGAACCTTCGGCACCCATGGGGCCGGATGTCAGATTGCCTGTGTTCAGGACGTTTGTGCGATCGACATTAGTGCCCAGAAACGCAACAAAAGACATGCCGCCTGAATTCTGTCCGGGCGTCGCATGAACCTGTGAAAAACTGCCATCCGCACGGTATTGATTATTGACTGCCGTATGTCCTGCAGAGATGCCGACATGCAGATATCGGGTTTCGTCAATCATCCAGGGCCTGCCCGAAATCCGTCCTATTCCCTGCCAGCCGATATCACCTGAACCATTATTCCGGCTCTGGTTGCCATTTGCATTGACCGAAGAAACCGATTGCCCAAATCCGCCGACAGGTTCGGTTTGGAAAGCGATGCCCAATTGCCAGCGTGGCACAGCATAATTAAGGCCAATACCTGTTTTGTAGGTATTCGGGTTATCCACAAATGTATTGACAGACATATGACGTTCTATGAATGTATAGAAACGGTTGCTGGTAGCCTCTTCCAGGCTGAAAGGTTCTTTAAACGCACCGATTTTTACGGAGAGCGGGTTATCAAAATTGTAGCGAACAAAGGCATCAGTGATGCCGGCTGCCACTGTCCCTGCACCGCGGCTGAAATCATATTCAAATTTATAGTCCCAGTTTTTCAGGAAGGTTCCTTCAACGCCCAAACGTGCGCGGCGAATCGTTGCGCCGTTGTTCAGTTCATAGGGCAGATCTGTTCCGGTTGCCGGTAGAACTTCATTAATCAGGTTTGATTGAGAGTCGATTTGAATTCGCCCATCGATCGAGGCGGTGAAATTACCGTCACTGGATTCATAGTGCAGCCCTGGTACCGGTTTCATCTTTCCTTTGTCAGCAGTTTTGAGCTTTTCTTCAAGCGCTTCGATTCGGCCGGATTTCAATTCGAGTTCTTCGCGGATTGCTTGTATTGCTGCAGTATCTGTTTTTGCCGCTGGTGCTTGTTGCGATGGTGTCAGTGCTGCAGATTTTTCTTTTGTGACGGCATGATCATCAGCCCTGACATAAAATCCCATATGCACCCGGTTGGGTCCCGGTTCCGCATAAATTTGTTTTGTCACTGTATCGACGTATAAATCCAGGGCATGGGCACAGGATATGGCGCCTATATTGAATAAAGCTGTAGCAGTAATAAGGATTGGCGTTAATGATTTCATGGTCACTATTTGTTTTCATCAGGTTTAAAAACACGGAAAGTGCCACGTCTTTATACGCCACAAATGTTACATTTCTATTACAGCATCATAATGGTAATAATTCTGTAAAATATTGCTCAGATCGTCTGGTGGGGGGTACAGATGAAGTGATTATCGGGCCCATTGCAAAATAGCGGATGACCGGAATTGTGTTTCCCGGAAGCGGCATGTTTATCGGTTCATTCACATTCAGAAGCATTAAAAAATAAACCCTGTATTCATCACCATGAATCAATAACGCAGATTTTATTTTCTTTGCCTGTGTGACAGGTATCTTGTGATATTGAAAGAAGTTCAGGCGACTTTTATACGGCCACTTACAGTTTCTGATAGAAAATATGCTGATTAAACTCACCCTGCTGCTTGCTATTCCTGTTGCGGTTTCGTTTTATTACAGCACTGAACGCGATGTTTTTGGGTTATGTCTGTCTATCGCCGCACTGGCCATCATTCTGTATGTCCTGCTCAGTAATATCAGGAGAGTTGCACACAAGTCTGCACGGCGGATTCTGGGTTTTTCCTTGATTTTCCCTGTGGCTTTTTTTCAGCTGAGCCGGGCGGCGTCATTTTATTTCCAGGGAGAAAGCTTTAACGCGCGTTTCTTTTTCCATTTTAACTGGAACAGTATTACGGAAGCAGGAAGCGCCTATCTGCCGGTTATGGGCGCAGTTCTGGCTTATCTTGCAATCATTGCAGTCTTATGCTGGATAGGGCTGGGCAGTCATTATCGCAACAAAAACGTTCCGCTCACTGTTCAGCTATTTTTTTGCGCATTGGCATTATTTGTTCTGGAGCCCGATATTTCAAAATTCAGTGTCCGGCAGATACAGGCGATGCTGAGTGCGGATAAGAACCTGTCGGCTGATCGCATCGCATGGCGCGAACTGGAATTGAATCCGGATGCTTTATCGGGGGAGATCGGCGCTGTTGTTCCCGGAAAAAATGTGTTACTGATTTATCTGGAAAGCCTCGAAGAAATTTATACGGATGAACGGGTTTTTCCTGGTCTTACACCGCATCTGAACAGGCTCAAGCAATCAGGCCTAACGTTCAGACACATGCGGCAGAGTGAAGGCACCGGATGGACTGTTGCGGGCATGGTGGCATCGCAATGCGGCACGCCATTGCTGTCGGGTTATGGTTCAGAGGGCAACAATATTTTGCAAACCGGATTTTTAAATCAGGCGGTTTGTCTGGGGGATATTTTAAAGCAGGCGGGCTATTATCAGGTTTACCTGGGCGGTGCTTCAACACAATTTGCCGGTAAAGGGCATTTTCTGGCCACGCATGGCTACGATGAAGTGCTCGGAAATACAGAACTCTCCGGTCAACTGGAAGATAATACCTATATGTCAGGATGGGGGTTGTATGACGATTCGCTATTCGCCATCGCTGAAGAAAAATTTAAAGCGTTGGCGCAGTCGCATCAGCCCTTTAACCTGACCGTGCTGACATTGGATACCCATCACCCGGATGGCCATGCTTCAAGAAGCTGTTCAAAGTACGGATTTTATGAGAATTCTATGCTGGATGCCGTGCATTGTACCGATTTTCTGCTCCATCAGTTTCTGGAATCCATGCGTCAGCATCCGGCCTGGAATAATACGCTGGTCGTGCTTTTCAGCGATCATCTGGCGATGCGGAATGTGGCGCAGAGATATTATCCGGACGGTTATGAGCGGCAGCTTTTATTCGTGATTCTCAATGCCGGCACTCAGGGAGAAATAGAAATTGCCGGCACGCATATGGATGTTGCGCCAACGGTGTTGCATTTGATGGATGTCCGGCATGAACGTGTGTTTCTGGCAGGGCGGAATCTGATCAAAGCCAGCCAGGGTGTTTTAACCGACCTCGTCTTTTCCAAAGACCGGCTGGATACGCTGAGATACATTAATGAACGCTTACTGACCCGGATCAATAATGACTCGTGTTCAGGCGATGCGCTCATTGTCATGCAAGACGATGCGATTAAAATCGGCAACCGCACAATCACAATGAATCTGGCCGGATATCCGCTGGTTCCCGGAATGCTGGGATTCAGCCACGGCCTGCTGGTTACTTTTGACAATCGGGGAAAAGTTGAGCGTGCCGTAACTTTCAATCTTGAAAACCTGAGTCATATCATTTACCAGTTCGACAGGGTTCCTTTTTTACTCATTTCAGGCGCGGATTATTTGCCGCAGCGATTGAAAACCGGTATGACGCAGCATGAAGACATCGTGGTGTTCTGGAAAGATAGCCAGGGGAAAATGGATCACCTTGGCAGCAGCGACGCACTGGATCGTCTGGAAATCAGACATCCGGGATGTTCAGATGACCGGCTCCGGAAAGCCGGGCAAAACGAAGCGGAGAAAGTCAGCGTTCTGGGATTGCAGGAAATTTGCCGGATACAGGATACGGATAAAAATTATATCCATGCCGGAACCGGGGCGATCCACCTGGCCCGGGTTGCGCATGAAAATGCCTGGTATCAAGTCGTGTTATCGCGGATCGATACGGATCGGTACGGCATTGCTGACCTGGTGATGCAGGGTGAAATTATTCCGGATCCTGAGTCCGGCAATTGTCACGCCTATTTCGGTAATTCCGAATTGATTATTCCGGTTTTGAAATCAGAAGAACAGGTACATGCTGTGAAAATGCAGCTGATTCCGGGGGCGGATATGCGATTCAGGATCGTTGAACAAGTGCGTTTGCAGTGAACACGAAGAAAACAATGATTTCCATCGCATTGCATTTTATGAGCAGGCGGTGGTTGTTGGGTACAATAGATCGGTGAAAATACACCTGAAAGCCAGGTTCCGCAGGAAAATAGTATCAACAATCAGTTGCGTGGATGACGGTGCACAATTTTTTACAGGTATAAAATCGCGGTGAATAATACAATAAACAATCCGGAACATCATGTTTCCTTGCCTGAAGGGCAACCCGTGTTGCGCATGGTGCCCATGCCTTCGGATACCAATTATGCCGGCGATATTTTTGGCGGCTGGATCATGGCGCAGGTGGATATGGCCGGCAGCATTCCGGCGCTTCGCCGGTCGCGCGGGCGTGTCGTTACGGTGGCGGTTAATTCTTTTGTATTCAGGCAGCCTGTGCTGGTGGGCGATCTTGTGAGCTTTTATGCGGATATCATCCGGGTGGGCCGTACGTCAATTACAGTCGATGTGTCAGTATACGCCCAGCGCGGTGTGCGCGAAGGCCATGAAGAGATTTGCATTAAAGTGACCGAGGCCGTGCTGACTTATGTGGCGATTGATGACAACCGGCGGCCAAGGGCGGTGCCGGGTTCAGGATCTCACTGAAGGGCGCATTGCGGGCGTTAAAATCGAACTCAAAATCTCACATACTTGAAAAGTATGCTCCGCTTTTTACTCGGCGCAGGCGCCTCGCCCTACGGGCCAGCCTTACGGCTGTTCGCTGCATTTTGCTTGCGTCGTTCAATTTTGCCTTGCACTGCATCCCTTGATTGAGATCTTGAACAGGTTCTGAGTGGATTGTTAACAAGCATTGTAAACCATGAAAATCGATTCTGAAATTCTTGCATTGCATGACGACATGCGCCGCTGGCGCAGACAAATACACCAATATCCGGAAACCGCCTTTGAAGAAACGGCAACAGCCCGGCTGGTTGCCGATGTATTGCAGCAGGCGGGTATCGAGGTGCATCAGGGGTTGGCCAGAACCGGCGTGGTTGGTGTTCTGCGCCGCGGTGGCGGTACCAGCAGCCTGGCCCTGCGTGCCGATATGGATGCCTTGTTTATTCAGGAGCAGAACGCATTTGCGTATGCATCCCGTCATCACGGCAAGATGCATGCCTGTGGTCATGACGGGCATTGCGCCATGTTACTGGGAGCGGCTCGTTATCTGGCTGCCCGTGGCCGTTTTAACGGGACGGTTTATTTTATTTTCCAACCGGCGGAGGAGGGCCGGGCAGGCGCGCATCAAATGATCAGTGAAGGCTTGTTTGAACAGTTTCCGGCGCAGCGGGTATTCGGCATGCATAATTTTCCGGATTTCCCCGTGGGTCATTTTGCTGTGAAAACCGGTCCCATGATGGCGTCGTTCGATTGTTTTGAAATCAGCCTTAACGGCCAAGCCACCCATGCCGCAATGCCACATCTGGGTAACGATGTGCTGGTTGCGGCGGCGCATCTGGTTACACAATTGCAAACTATTGTCAGCCGCCGGATTGATCCCGCCGATCCTGCGGTGATCAGCGTCACGCAGATCCATGGCGGCAACACCTGGAACGCGTTACCGGCCTCGGCCGTGGTGCGCGGTACATTCCGCTGCTTTAAGGATACTGTGCGTGCACAGTTGGAGCACAACATCAACCACCTTGCCCAAGCGGTCGCAAACAGTTTCAATATCCATGCCGATATTCGCTTTAATCCCGAGAATCCCGGCTATCCGGTGACGGCCAACAGCCCGGATGAAACCGCCAGTGCAATCCGGGCTGCAACCGCCGTCGTTGGCGATAGCTGTGTTGATACAGCGCCGACGCCGAGCATGGGGGCTGAGGATTTCGCTTTTATGCTGCAACAAAAGCCCGGTTGTTACCTATGGATTGGCAACGGCAGTTCGAATGGCAACTGTCTGCTGCATAATCCGTATTATGATTTCAATGATGACATTTTGCCGCTCGGCGCCGCCTATTGGGTCAGACTGGTAGAGAACGAGTTGCCGGCATAAGCTTTCCCGAATTTTAAAATGGCACGGAGCGTTCAGGATATGCAGTTTTGCATACCACTCCATCCTGACTATGCCAGGGCCATCACCATATTTTGCAAGTTCTGGCTCTTCAAGTGCTGTATGCAGAAACGGAAATGATAATTTAGTTGTAACAAATACTAGCCTAACAAATTATAGTGTTTTTAATCATGGAGATGATGTTATATATGCAGGTCAGAAATTTCATTTCTGTTCTTCAGCCGTTTTGCCCAACTGTCTAGTATTCCCATTGCGGCCTAACCACACTATCTGGCTGATCCAATACGTTGTGGTCGCCCGGGGGCTTGTTCCGGAGTTGCTTAGAACACTCTCCGGATTTTTATGGCGACTACACTACAAACATCGCATACCGGGTATATGAGCGCATCATCGGGAGATTCGAACACCAGTGTCACCTGATCGTAGATGCTCTGCCCCGCCTCGTCCGGCTCTATTCTGGTCAGCACGTAATCGGAAGTATTACCTATATACGCCGACTTCAAGGTACTACCGCTCGTTTCAATTCCCGGCAGATTAATCAGCACGACCCGGTCCTCCCTTTCATGAATGCTGTAATACCTTGCACTGTCGTCTTTATCCTGCCATATCCCTTCTCCCGCAATACAAGTGCTCGAGAAAACAATAAAAACCACAACAGCTGTTATTTTTTCCATATATCCTCCATATAAAACAGAACATCCGATATCTGTTGATACCAGGCCCATTTTGTCAGCGCATTTCCTGAATGCGCTGACGTCTCACCTTGGGTGTTTTTCGCGTAAAAGGTAAAGAACCAACGCTTTCCGTTGACTTTCTGCTGATGATTAGACGCAAATCTTGTCAATTCCTGATCGTTTGTCAGGGTGTTTGACACACCATCCGCTTTACAGTATATTTTTTTCGATGAAAAAGTGTGTTTATTTTTCCTATAAGCTGCATAAATGTTTTGGCCAATATATTAATCTGGCTCAAATCCCGGGGATCGTGAAAGTTGTACTGAAACAGAAGGCTTTACAACGTGTAGCCGGCATGAAAACTGTAAAGCATCTTCCTGTGAGTCTTGAAATCGAATTGATGTAAAGGATAGACCTGACGCCAATATGGGCCAGGATTTTATAAAATCATTCAACGGGGTACGTGTATAAAATGGGAAAATTGATTACTTTTTCTCCAAGTGCGGATTGTGAATTAAGCCGCTGGATTCTGCGTTATCACAATGAAGCGCATACCGAATATAAACATACTTTTCCGTTTATTGTGCTTTCGTTAAAGCTTAATGGCGGTAAAGATTTTCCGCTGTATATCAGAGACAAATTGGTATTTGATAAGGTTCGGCCGATTATCGATCATTTTGAAACGTTAGTAGAAGCCGATAAAAAACTGATCCCTTCAGCTTATGCCAGTGAAATTGAAACGTGCTGGCGTAATTTCAATGCGACGCTGGGTTCGGCTGTCGTGACGTGGGCATATGCTAATCTTTTACCTTACAAGGCAATCATGATTCGCCCGCTGAGCCTTGATTGCCCATGGTACGAGCGTCTTGTCGTTAAATATTTTTATAATATCCCCAAGTCCATTCTATGGAATGCGCTGAAGCTGAGTAAAGCAAGCGCAGATGAAGCACTTACGGTTATTGATAAGTCTTTCTCTGAGGTAGATCACATGCTTGCGGATGGGAGAAAATATTTATTTGGCGATCGATTGACGTTAGCAGATATGGCGTTCGCCGTGAGCGGTGCACCGTTGGTATTGCCCGCTAATTATGGCGGAGATCAGTTCAGGCAAGGCGCTATTCCGACTTTTGACGAATTTCCAAAAGAATTACAGGAAATTATCGGCGCCAAGCGTGAAACAACAGCCGGAAAATTCATCCTGCGTTTATATGCAGAAGACAGGTATCGTGATCGAATATAAACACAGGCTCTTAGGCCGGATTGGCGGCCATTCAATGGTATCGATTGGTAGTCGATTCAAATTCCACTGGTGATTGACAGAATCAGCCCCCGCTTTGAGGGTGGTTCGGATGCAGCAGAGCGTAGCGGTAAGCATACTCAGCGCTATGATTCCCGGTGAGAGAACCATATTGTGCCGTAAAATCAACAGATGTTCCCACATGTTCATAGAGTATCTCGTCACAAACGGCAAGTGGTACATTAGGCACCAGGTCGCAAGTATTGACGATACGAAACGTTGGCACCTGGCTTTGCTGGTATTTTTCGACGAAGCGTGGATCACCGACCCGGGGACTGGCCAGATTGTAGTGAAAAACCGGCATTGCCGCTGGCCGGAACTGAGTGCGATTGATGACATCGGGTACTGACAAAGTAGAAAGGCCGGAGCCAAGACTATGTCCAATAATGAACAGTTTTTTACACTCACCGAGTGTCGTTAGACTCTCAATCACGTCATTGGCCATAGAATCATAAAGTTTCATAAAACCATCATGTACCCTACCGAAATTCTGGGCGCGGGTATAAGGTGCCTGATCGGCATCGAGATCTGCTGTCCAATCCTCCACTGATTCAGTGCCACGGAAAACCAGATAGGCTGCACCTTCGCTGCTCCTGGAAGCAAAAGCGAATGGTTCCTTTTGTTTAAAAATCCATAAAAACTTTTCTGCTCCCCAAATGGGCTGACCGTAGTACATAGCAGGGCCATGCGGTATCCATTTGAAAGCCTTCCGATCCGGATTGCCCTGTGCTTGCCATTGTGAATACATATCGTAGGCAGTGTCGACTAAATCGCTGCAAATTCGTGCATCATCAAGATTAAAAGGTGAAGGCGGGAAATACATTGGTACATCGCTCATGCTGATTCCTCCAGAAACAGGGCTGATTGAGATTGGGTTTCATCATAGCATCAGATTTCCGTACAAACCAGGAATCCTGGTTATCGTGGCTGCTTGCTATCCGGAACTAAACTCTGTTACGCAGGATTTTTCAGCCGTGCAGTATATGAAGAGTGTTCATCAAGTATGTGCTTCGGTACCTGCTTCAGATCCCAAACCACGCCCAGTATGGCTAGCACCCGTAAAGTGATATAAGTCAGATCAAGTTCCCACCAACGAAGGTCAGTTACAGCCTGCAAGTGGGTATTGGTATTGGTGAACTGTTGGCTGAAACATCGGTGCAACCTGATGATCAGGCATCAATGCTGAGCGCATGGCTTGCAGAATTGGACGAAGCTGACAGAACCTTCGTCGTTGATCTGGTCAGGCGAACCTGTGATCACCTGCGCCAGGATAAGTGGCGGACTACCCGTATTCCACAGCGGTCTTCTGATGCGAGTATTCAAGGTAATCAGAAATTAAAGCGGTCGGAATCAAAGAGAATTAAAAAGAATTAAAGGGGACTAAACTCGATTGAATCCCTATGTTATCGGTTGTTAAATATTTTCATCTCCGATAAAAAAGCGCTTTTATTTTTCTTATACGCCACTGTACACTGCAAAAGTTTAACGTATTCAGGAAAACCCGTTATGGAAAAACTCAGGCGCTTTCTGATTATTATCGGCCCGGGCATGTTGACTGCGGCCACCGGTGTAGGGGCGGGTGATCTCGCGACGGGAAGTTTTGCCGGTAGTCTTCTGGGAACGGCAATCCTGTGGGCGGTCATCGTCGGTGCGCTGTTGAAATATGCCGTAACGGAAGGCATCGCGCGCTGGCAGCTGACTACCGGAACCACGTTGCTGGAAGGACTGACGATCCATTTTGGCCGGGGTGCCGCGTGGCTTTTCCTGCCCTATCTTTTGTTATTTACCTACTTCATCGGCACGGCCATGATGAGTGCCTGTGGTGTCACATTGCACGCCATGATTCCCCTGTTTGACGATGCCGCAGAGGGGAAAATATTTTTCGGGATACTGTCTAGCATCGCCGGTCTGGCCTTGGTCTATAAGGGTGGCTATCAGTTGTTTGAGAAGACCATGCAGATATGCATTGGCACCATGTTTCTGACCGTAATGATTACTGCGGCATTACTCTGGCCCGGCACAGACGTTGTCCTGCGGGGAATATTCATACCCACGATTCCCGACTTTCATGGTAACGGATTGATCTGGACTGTCGCTTTGATCGGCGGTGTTGGCGGTACGATAACGGTATTAAGTTACGGCTACTGGATCCGGGAGGAAGGCCGTACCGGCAGCAGTAATATAGCGGTATGCCGGATCGATCTTGCGGTGGGATACACCATGACCGCATTGTTTGGCCTGGCCATGGTCACCATCGGCAGCACGATCACCATCCAGGGCGATGGCGCAACCCTGCTGGTGAATCTCTCCGAACAATTGGGTACAAAATTAGGTCCGGCAGGCAAATGGCTGTTTCTCATCGGCGCCTTTGGTACCGTATTCAGCAGTCTGCTTGGTGTCTGGCAGTCCATACCGTATATCTTTGCCGATACTTGGTTGCTGGCCAGTCAGCCCCGCAGTCATACCGCCGCGCGCGGTACATCGTTCAGGATCGGGGCTGATCTGCCGTTTTACCGCCGGTATATGATCGCGATTGCCTTTGTACCCATGTTGGGACTGTTTACCGGTTTCCAGCAGGTGCAGAAACTGTATGCCGTAGCGGGCGCTTATTTTTTTCCATTCCTGGCAATAGCGTTGTTGCTGCTCAATTGCCGGGCCAAATGGGTAGGCGAGCACTACAAATATGGCCCACCTGCCATCATCGGCCTGATAGCCACAATTGCCCTGTTTGTCTGGGCGGCAACGCATAATATCAGTACTTAGAACCTGTTCAAGATATCACTGAAAGGCGCATTGCTGCGTTAAAACCGAACTCAAAATGCTCACATACGCCGGGTATGCTCCGCTTTTTTGTTCAATTTTGCCTTGCACTGCATCCTTTGATCGAGATCTTGAACAGGTTCTTAGGCGTGATACGGTGTGGGGCTATCTTCCGTTCATGGACGGGGGATTATCGTGGCACCCATGGTTGAGTGTGCGTGGCCTATAATGACTGAGATGACTGCGTTTCAGGAAATCGTTCTTTGGGCATGTGCCGTTGCCGACGTTGCCAGAACGGTGCATTCGCAAAACGCTGCTCGCGTTGATAATACTGCCGGTACGATTGCAGATAGTGCTGGTATTCCGCACTGAGTACATGCTGGTACTTTTCGCTTGCGCCGGACTTATTCAGCAGATCGTCCCGGATCGCATAGGAAGCGAGTAATCCGTGGCGCAGCGCCTTGTACATCCCCAGCGATGAGAGTGGATCAAACGTGGATGCTGCGTCACCTGCGGCATACCAGCCTGGGCCGCAGAATCGCTCCAGTTTCTGGCTGTGCGCCGGTTTGACGTGCAGTGAGGACAGGGATTCAGCCTGTGCAAATCGCGTGCAAGTGTGGTGCGTACTCAACAAAGCATCGCGCCAGACCGTTTCATTCAACAGGTTTGCATTGCGCGCCAGATCGCTGTCAGTCATCAGTGCTGCCACCCGCCGGCCGTGTGGCAGTCCGGCGGAATACCACCAGCCGTATGTACAGCTTTCCACCAAGGTATAGCTGTCAATGCCTTGGCCCGTGCCGCGGGTGCCGGTATTATCAGTTTGATAGTAATGGAAGATACCGATCAGTTTATCGAACGATTCAACGTTAACATTCTGGTTCCGGCTGAAAAAAGCACTCGCGCCGCTGGCATCCACAACAACCGGTGCTTCAAGGCTGTGTGCCGTGTTATTGTTTTGTTTAATACTGAGATGCCAACGCCGCTGGTCATATGCGGGTGTGCCGGTTATTGTTGCGTTGTTGAGAATAACCGCACCCGCCTGCCCGGCTTGTTGCGCTATCCAGCGGTCAAACGATGCACGGTCAATATGCCAGCCGTGACCGTGATAGGAATATAGAAACAGGTTTTCGCTCATCTGCGGACTGCCCCAGATGGCGCGATTGCCCAGCGAAGCCACATCACCGCGCATGCGGAATTGCGCCAGCAGACCCAATTGCTGGAGCAGCGCCATCGCCTGCGGTGGCAATGTTTCGCCGATGCGGAAGGGCTGTGGCGTGCTGCTTTTGCGCTCCAGCAATAGTACTTTTAGCTCGGGTAATTGCTGTAACAGCGCTAGGGCTGTTGCACAACCCGCGATGCCAGCCCCGACGATGATGACATCGCAGTGCTGGTGCATCAGGTCAACGGTCTTCGTCCTGTTTGACAGCAATCCATTGCGCCACGACACCAGCCGGCGCGGTGGATTTTCCGTTTGGGCCGGTGGGATGCGGGATGGTACGTACAATCGAGCCGACCAATGCCGGGCGCTGGTCAATGCCGTTGGGCCAGTCGGGAATCAGATAGCCTTGATAATCGTAAATCCACTGTGCGCCACCGACTATACCGACGCCCTGGAAGCGCACATTAAACGGATTGCCATAGGCGATTGATCCTTTCAGCTTCAATTCCCAGCCAGGTCCATAAATCAGGCCGGAAAATAATTGCATCGGGCCCGGGTCGATGCGGATATTGCCGCGGCCGAATTCGAGCGTATCAAAATCGGTGTTGACGTCCGGATTGCTCAGAAAACTCCGGTAAGTCCAGGTGCCAACCAGAATAGGGGGTACACCGTTTGCAGTATCAGTCATTGTCCGATTCCTCCTTGATTGTTCCGCCAAGCGTCCCTTGTCCGGGCTGTAATTGCGGACCGAGTGCCTGATCGTTGCGTTCGACCTGATAATATCCCGGGTTACCATCATTCGGGTCGAATTTGACAAAACCGAGATTGACCCAGTCGCGCACCATCTGCACGCCGCCCGCGTAATTATCGGGAATGCCCGATGCCCAGTAAAATTGACCACCACTGGCTTTCTGCACAACCATTGGACGGTGGCCGGGCCACCAGGGTATGTTATAGGCGATATTCTGTTTGACCGGATCGCCGGTGCTGCCGGGATCGATGGTGTTCCAGAGTTCATAGGTGACATTGATATTCTGATCGGTACATTCATGAAAATCCGCCTGCCACGGTAACCCCATGTACTTGGTCAGATCACCCGGTTCCATGCCGCGGGCAATGTCATCCGCCTGACTGCCGTCTTTGGCGGCGATGGGCGCCGGGATGCTGAGTCCGCCAGCGGTGTAGGCAGCCTGATGAATGCGGTACGGTGCGCTGTAGATCGCCGGATTGAGCATAATCCATCCTACCTCGGCACCGGGGCAGAACGCGCCGCCGAGTACATTGCCCAGTACGCCGCGGTCAATCGCGCTACCGGTTTGCGGTGGATCAATCCAGGGATTTTCGCAGGTGGCGTTGCCTTCGTCCCATTCATCGCATTCGTTGATAAATTTGCCGTCTCTCCATTGCTTGAGGAAAAACAACTGTGTATCGGTCATACGCAGGAACTTGTCGGGCGCGGTATTATCGATGGGATTATTGCCGTTCAGCATCGGCATCAGGCGTGGTCCGCTAGTTGAACTGCGATAGCGCTTATTGAGATCGCCGGGTACGGTATAGAGATTTTCCTGCCCCTGCTTGCGCATGATGATGTAGATAAATTCACGGTGTTGCCGGTTGGGGTCGATACCATTTTTGGGCGGCTGCGACAATACCGTTTTGCTCAAATTGCCACCCGTGCCGGTATTGTGCGGGTCGCCGCCGGTAAACATGTCGAAATCCAGCGTATAGCGGTAAACATCCGGCCGTTTGAATATCGGCCAGATATCGCGGAAGAAATGCGGATAATAATCGGGATTGTATCCGGCGTTATTGCGCCATAATGACCATTCCTCGGCGGTTTTCGGCTGGTTGTTTTGCCGGTCAAAGGGTGCTGCGCCGTATACTGCGGGATCAAAAGCGAAATAACGCACTGACAGATCGTAAATCGCCTCGTCCATGGTGATCATATCTTCAATTTCCGGTGCATACGACGGATAGCCTACCAACAGCCAGGCAGGCGCATCCACGTCATAAAACGCAAATTTTTTCTTCCGTACCGGTTTGCCGTTTGCATCGGTGTAATGTTCGATATAACTGTACTTGATCTGTGCGCGCACCGGACCGTCGGAAATATCGTCATACCAGCCGTCATTGTTGGCGTAATTGCTGATCACCGGTACCGTATTGCCATCGGCACCCTTGTAACCGGAACGGCCATAGCCCCCGAGCACGATCAGGCGCCGGTGCCGCGCGTTATCCTCGTTGACCATCATTTCGCCGAGTGTAGTAATGTTGTAAGGCTGGATATCCGCGGGTGGAAAACTTTGCGGATAAGCGCTGCCATCGTTTTGCGCAAATGATGCTTTACCGTTATCGCCGGAAACCGTACGCGGGCCGGGATCGATGATCAACTGCCGCCGCCGGTCCGGTTGTGTGACTTCGGGATTGCGCAACGGATGGTCAGATTCGTAACCGTGCATGCCGTCGTTTTCACTGAATGCATACCACGAGGCTTTTTTATTCGCCAGATGCACTGTCCATGCGATATCGATTACCGTGCCTTCGACCAGTTGCGGTCCGGTTGTCGATGTATTCAGTTGAAACGGATACTTGTCGCCGATTTTCAATTCGCGTTCGCTGTCAGGCTGATTCCCGTCATACACAAAGATACGGAAACGCGCGGCCTGGCGTTTGATGCGCCCCGGATTGCCGGATTCCTTGAATTGACTGACACGCGTCGGCGCGCCGTTCTTGTCCACGATTTCACGTCCCTGTGCGTCGCATTCAATCGGCAGTGCGCCGGTTTGTTCGGGCGCCAGATAGAATTCCTCACTGTTGCCGATACGCGCGCACCCGATTGCCGGATGAATTTTAAACGTTTGCATGTTGATCTGCTCCAGGTCTAGTCCATGAAATTAAGCGAAACACCGTCGATAAACACTGCATCATCGATCGGCTTGCCGTCGATCCCCATTACCACCAGATGCACGCTGATATCGGTTTCGCCCAGCGCCAGCATGCGTTGTACCGCATCGGTCGCATCAATGCGGAAAT
Organism: uncultured Nitrosomonas sp.; assembly: GCA_964612715.1. Lineage (GTDB taxonomy): Bacteria > Pseudomonadota > Gammaproteobacteria > Burkholderiales > Nitrosomonadaceae > Nitrosomonas. The sequence continues at coordinate 64,006 of CAZTCY010000005.1, forward strand.
TGCGTGGCTCGTGATGGTGCAATGGCCGCCGGTCAAACCGGCGTGTTTTAGGCAGCGGTTTGTCGCAATGTCCGGGCCCGCCGTAACACGAGCCGTTAAATGTGGTCACCTGGCCGGCATAATGCGGATTATTGTCTACGGGGGTCTCGACCGTGGCGCCGGGCGCATTGAGAAATACCCGGATTACGGCATTGAACAAATTGGCGACATGCATGCGGTGCAGGCGCACTTCCGCCTTGCGGTAGGTGTCCAGTACCTGCGGTTTCACGCCAGCCTTTTCTGCGTTAAAGCGCACCAGTCCCTGCTGCGCATGAACCGGGTAGTGATACGTATCGCGCATATATTCATAACCGAGCTTGCGCGTGCTGAGCGTGTCGCTGACATTGATCGACCAGGGTGGCAGAATACCGGCCATGTCCTCGGGATTGAGTCCGGGGTTCAGTTCCTGCCAGACCGCCCACAGCCGGTCGACATTCGAATGATGCGCCCAGAAGACCGGGTCGAACGCCGTCACGCGGTTATCGGTCATATAACCGTAGTTGGGGTTGTAGATGTTCTGCGGGTCGGGATTATTAACGCCGATGGCTTTATTGGCCGAAAGAAAGAGCGGGTTCTGGCCGCCGGAAAAATTGTGCATGCCGTTATGCATTTCCTCCAGCCAGCCGAAGTGATGATCGTATTCGGGGCCACCGCCGAACTGGTTCCAGTTTTTGGATGACAGCAGCAGCTGTATATCCGCCGCAGTCGGGTAGTGTGTTGCGGTGCCGATGGAACCCGGCCAGCGATTCGGAAACCACAGCGGATTGGCACGGCGCAGTTCGGCATAGATTGCGTCCACTTTATCCGACCACACCACCTTGCCTTCGCGCAGTTGCAGCGTGTAATCGATTTTTGCCGCTTTGAGAAAACGCAGACCGGAATTAAACACGGTTCCCGCCTTTTGCAACCGGGCAAGGCTGGCGAGTTCGGCATCGCTGAACAACTTGCTGTCCTTCAGCGTGGCAAGTCCCAGGTTGTCCAGAAAGCAGCCGTACGCATCAGGCAGCACGCCGGTGTTCAGTTGTTCGGTATTGAAGGTTTTGCGGTTGACATCGGCATAATCGCTCCACGACCAGTAGGGCAGCGTGATGCGGGCATCGTAATCCTGCAGCGTTTGTTCGAAGAAGTAAAGATACAACCGGTGCCATGGCAGGAACTGCTCCCAGCCATGCTGGCAGGAATCGGTGTGGATGCGCGCCCAGTAATTGAAACTGCGTTCATCGAAGATATGCGGATCGTAGGTGTACATGCACCGCAGCGCTTCGCGCATCAGTGACAGCTCCTGTTCAGGCAGTGTACTCACTTCTTTTCTGACCCTGATACCTTGCAGCGCATCGCTGATTTCGCTGGAGTGCTGTTTCGACACGGTATGCAGTGCATCGCCCCTGGCCAGTGCGTGCAGGGTTGCGCTCGATAATACTGTGCCATCATGCGCCAGAATTACGTTGCTGTTTTTAACGCTGGCATCGGTGTCATCCGTTTCCGGGCAGCCGTCGTCGATCCAGGTGGCGATGAAGGCGATATCGGTGGAACTGACGGGCTTCTGCGCCTGCCACAACAGCGGTGGAAACTGCGTGCCGTCGAAGGGAAACTGTCCGCGCAGTCCTTTGATCAATCCTGAGCGATCGCTGCGTAATGTTGCTGGAAGCACGGGTTGTTCGTCGGCATCCGCAATGCCGCTCGCTGTTTTTCTGGCCGGGTTTTTACCGCCGGTCGGCCAGCAATTCCCTCCCGGCTGATTACTGCCGCTGGTCAGCAGCGCCTGATTCAGCGCCGATTCATCCGCTCCGAGGGAAGCAGTAGCATTCCCGCCACCGCAACAGCTTTTACCGCCGGACTTATCCGGTGGCTGCCCCGGTTCGGGCGCAATTAGCCGTTGTCCGTACAATTCGGCTGTTACAAAGGTGTTCAAATCCCGCCAGAAAGCGCCAAGCCCCTGATAATCCGGAACACACTTGCCCTGCGCGTCATCGAGTATCTGCTGTACGCGCTGAAAACGCGACAGTTTTGGTTTAGTATTCATAAGTTTCCCCGGTTATCGTTCAAGATCTCACTGAAGGGTGCATTGCGGCGTTAAAATCGAACTCAAAATGCTCACATACTTTATTGTATGCTCCGCTTTTTTGTCCAATTTTGCCTTGCACTGCACTCCTTGATTGAGA
>CAZTCY010000006.1:0-64085 GCA_964612715.1 uncultured Nitrosomonas sp.
GTATGTGAGCATTTTGAGTTCGATTTTAACGCCGCAATGCGCTCTTCAGTGAGATCTTGGACAGGTTCTAAAATCCTGCTTCAAACCCGATAAACAGTTACCCGGACACGGCATTATTTTCATTTTGTCACATAACCGTCTGAAAAACGTCATATTAAAATGTCAGAATGCGAATCAGGATAACAGCAGGAGGATTAATCATGAAAGTCTCTGAAATACAATCCCGGAATAAAAGCAGCCAGTCCGCAGTTTCGAACAGCAAAAGCGCTAAGGCAAATCAGGTCAGCAGTGAAAAGAATGTACCCGATTTGCGGTTCCTGATTGAAGAGGCGGCTTATTATGAAGCATTGGCGCGCGGTTTTGTGCCGGAACATGAACGCGACGATCGGCGAGCAGTTGAAAAGGGGGAGCGGCAATGAGTATCCCTTTAAAGGAAGTGAGCCTGGATATTCGTGAGTGCGGTCAAGATCAGGATTCTGCACATCGCGCCAAGGCTGTGACGCTCTTGTTATCGGGTGATGGTATGATTCGGGATGTTAATGAAGAAGCGGGCAGTATACTGGGCTATACCGCGGCGTGCGCCGGCCGGCATGTTTCCGGATTGTTGCCAAACCTGACGGGCGTGGATCTCCTGGAAGAAAGTGGGGTGTGCGTTAATCCTTATTTGCGTTTTCTTTCACGTATAGGTTACAACTTCAAAATTATCGCCATGGATGGCAGACGGTTTTCCGGCGAAGTTTATTTCAGTGATCTTGGAAATATAGATCAGCATCAGATTCTTGTTATGATTTATCCGATTCGGGAAGAATGCCAGTAACAATTATCTGACGCTGGTTGTTTATCTCAGTAGTATAAAAAGTAGCCGGGATATGCCATATTTGAATGGCAGAACAAGCAGGTGCAAGAATGACGCATTGCCATTCTTGCAATCAGATCGCAAGCGAGTTATCCGGTCAACCGGAAAAATGCTTACGATACCGTCTGTCTTTAACTGCCGATGACGCCTTCATCATCCTTGGTGATTACAACAACCGAAGAGCGTGGTTTGAAAACCGATGCGCCATCAAATGTGGTCGGCCCGTTAAAGCCATTGTCGGGCCAGGTTGAGTTGTCGGTAAAGTCGGTTGCCCAGTCTTCGCCGGGATGCTGAATACCGACAAACATGGATTTTCCGTCCGGAGTGGTCACAACACCGGTAACTTCAGCGTTTATCGGGCTGGTCAGAAAGCGTCTGGTTTCTCCGGATACCGGATCGGCACACATCATGACATTGCCGCCGATGTTGACCCAGTCGCCCGTGGCGTCACCCACCTGATCGGTTTGTATCCATAAACGGCCATCCTTGTCGAACCAGAGTCCATCGGGTGCGCCATAGTCATCACCATTGATATTGCCGGTGTAGCCGTCATGACCATCCGGATGATAATCCTTACCCAGTGTTTTGGCGGTGGCTTTGTCACCGCATTGCACAAAAATATCCCATTCAAAGTGTGTGGATAGCACATCGCCGAGGTTATCGCGCCAGCGGATGATATGGCCGTAATCATTGTCCGGGCGCGGATTTGCAGCATCAATGGCGGGGCGTGCATTGCCGGCGGTGTTGGCGCCATTGGAATGGTTAACAGATGTCGGAATGCCGCCGCGCCGGTTGTTATTGGTGAGTGTCAGGTAGATTTCGTGGGTAACCGGGTGAGCTGCAACCCATTCGGGGCGGTCCATCATGGTGGCGCCTAGACGATCCGCAGCCTGGCGCGTTTTAATTAATACTTCTGCCTGATCGGCGAAACCGTTCCTGGGTGTCAGGCCGTTTTTGCCCCAGATCAACGGCAACCACCTGCCGCGACCATTAGCATCGAATCGGGCTACGTATAGCGTGCCTTCATCGAGCAGGTCACGATTTGCTTTCGGGTTGCGGTGGTTCATTTTTTTGGCGCAAACGAATTTGTAAACATATTCATTGCGTTCGTCGTCGCCCATGTATACAGCAACCTGGTTATTCCTGTCCACGACGACCATCGCACTTTCATGTTTGAAGCGCCCGAGTGCAGTACGTTTTATAGGCGTGTCCCAAGGGTTGAAAGGATCGATTTCCACCACCCAGCCAAATCGATTGGGTTCATTGGGGTGCAAGTCAGCGCGGAAACGTTCGTCCACTTCATGCCAACGGTATCCGAAACCACCTTTAGTGATACCGTAGCGTGCCTGATCTTTAATGATGTTGAGTTTTTGCTCAGGATTCAGTCTGCCCCGAGTAATATCGCCTGTCTCGTTGGAAAAATAACCATTCCAATTTTCCTCGCAGGTGAGATAGGTGCCCCAGGGCGTATAGCCGTGCGCGCAATTGTTAAGTGTCCCTAATACTTTTCTTCCACTCGGGTCGGCAGAGGTTTTCATCAGATGATGGCCGGCGGCGGGACCACTGATTTGGCAGGGCGTATTGCCGGTGATGCGGCGGTTAAAAGGTGAGTGACGATTGATTTCCCATTGCCCGTTCTTTTTATTGACCACGACAATGTTAATACCATGAGCCGCCTGCTGGGCGCGTACCATATCCAGCGTTATGTTTGTCGTAGCGTAGGCGGTGGCTGGCGTAATGTTATTCACCAGAGGTGGATCACAGTATTCGCTGTTGGTTACGAGAAGTCCGCGCCAGTTACCGAGTGGTCCCGGCATCGGAAAGTAATGCATGCCATCGGTATGGGCGCCGTAACAATGCAGCTGGGTTGCTTCATCCATGGCACCTGCGGTATCCCAATGCGGTTTCATGGTCAGTGAGTCTCCCCATGAAACCAGCACTCTGGCGGTATATCCATCCGGTACGGTAACGCCGTCAGTCATGGGAACGGTGTTGGCGTTTACAGACGCGAAGCCAATTTTTTCTGTGGAGCGTATTGCGGCTTCGGCGGGGTTGATCAGGCTATCCATAGCAACTGTGCCCATCGCGGCCAAGGCTGTGATGCCCGCAGTGGTACCCGCTGAAGATTTCAGGAATTCACGTCTGGATAACTGGCGTTTTTCGATGATTTCAAGGATGGAATCGTTATTACTATTATTGGTGGTTATTTGACTCGGGTTGTCTTTTCCATCGGGATGCAGTTTGCTGCTCATCTGTTTTTCTCCTTTGTTTGAATGGTAAACAGACTTATAAACCAGCAGGATTACAGAGGAATTACATAAAGATTAATTTTTCATGATGAATGGGTTACAGCGGCTGATTCTCAAAAGATCAAGATTTGATGAAGTTTTTATTACAAATGAGGTATTGCGGTTCGGGGTGGTATGATTCGCGGATTATTAACCTGGATATTCCGGTACTTTCATAACACAGGCATGGCTTATTCGACATTGAAACATATCCCTGAGCTGCAGCAAATCGAGGCCATTATCAAATGGTGTGGCAATACACACTTATCCAGCACAGTGCTTTGCCATGTGCCCTGTGAGGATGAGTTGTTGCCGATATACGCATTGACGCTGGGAAATCGTGTGGATGACGTGCCTTGCATTACTTATGTGGCCGGTATTCATGGGCTTGAGCGCATCGGCACGCAAGTGGTTATCGCATTTCTGGAAGCGTTGCTCGAGCGTCTGGCCTGGGATCAGGTTACCGTCGACCTGTTGAAAAAGGTGCGCATTCATATTTTGCCGCTGATTAATCCTGTGGGCATGTACAACAATACGCGGTCAAATGGGCAGGGTGTCGATCTGATGCGTAATGCGCCGATTGACAGTCAGGAAAAAACGATCTGGCTTGGCGGCGGTCATCGGATTTCGCCGTTGTTGCCATGGTATCGCGGTAAAGCCGGCGAAGCCATGCAGCCGGAAGCAAAAGCGTTGTGTGATTTTATTATCCGGGAAGTTTTTCCCGCGCCGCTGAGTGTGGTGCTGGATTGCCACTCCGGTTTCGGTTATCGCAACCAGATCTGGTTTCCGTATGCACGAAGCCGGATTCAGCCCATCAAACACATCAAGGAAGTTTATTATCTGCGCAAGCTCTTTATGCATACCTACCCACATCAGGAATATTTATTTGAGCCGCAATCCAGACATTATCTGGTTCATGGCGATTTATGGGATTTTCTTTATGTGCAGGCGCTTGACCATGGCAACATATTTTTACCGCTGACTCTGGAAATGGGTTCCTGGCGCTGGGTGCGTAAAAATCCGCTGCAAATCAGGCGAATCCTGGGACTCTACCATCCGATCAAGCCGCATCGCCTCCGGCGGGTATTAAGAAGCCATTTGATTCTTTTTGATTTTTTGCTGCATGCGACCTTATCGTACGAGAACTGGCTCGATAAAAGCCAATCACCTGAAATGGAAGAACTTGCGCTGGCGCTTTGGTATGAAAGCTGATATCAGCTTTGTATTGATTCGCGGTTTAATGCGTGAGGCAAGGCACTGGGGAATATTTGCCACACTGCTTCAGCAGCAGTTTCCCGATGCGCAACTCATTACACTGGATATTCCCGGAAATGGCCGTCTCAATCATCGGACCAGCCCCGATACCATTGCCGGTATGACCGAAGCTTTGCGGGCGCAGATGACAACACGTCAAAATCTCAGGCTCGTCGCCATTTCCATGGGCGGAATGATTGCCCTTGACTGGATGAACCGGTATCCGGATGAAGTAAACTCAGCTGTCGTGATCAATACCAGTGTAAGATGCGTGTCCCCGTTCTATCACCGCTTGCGCTTAGGCGCTATTCATCACGTTGTAAAAATGTTTTTTCATTCATCATCGCAGCGTGAGGCTGATATTTTGGCATTGACATCCAATAAATCAGCCAATATTCATGCGCGGCTTGCAATCTGGCAGGCATGGCAGCGGCAAAACCCGGTTTCCCTTAAGAACGCAATCAATCAGTGTCGGGCGGCGATTACATTCTCAATACATTCGCAACCGCATCAACCTGTACTGGTCATTGCGAGTAAAGCGGATCGTCTGGTGGACTATCGCTGCAGTATCCGACTGGCGCAGGTTTTACGCGCCGAATATATTCAGCACGATACTGCGGGCCACGATCTGGCCCTGGATGAGCCCGAGTGGCTGGTTGATGTTATTCGGCAGTGGGTTACTTCAAATGGTTCTTGAAAACCAGAGGACGGCGAATATTCATGGTGTAACCCCGGATAAAATATTAAGATAGGAATTTATTCTAATTCATTGAATTTTTTGATAAAGAAATCAGGAGTAGTTTCAAACCAGCTTTTCTCGATTTTATAGGACTGGAATGAGAGTTCAAAGGGGACAACTTCAAGGTGATGAATGCCTTCGGGATCACTGGTGATTGCGAAAAGCGTGATGGAGAAAGGTTGCATAGGTACTCCTCTCAAATCTTCACTTCGAAGCGCAAGTAGTCGATGAGCCGTTGTGCTTCAGCGATCTCGTCGTGCGGCACCAGTAAGTACCGCCACGGCTTGCTGCCGACGGTCGCTGCATGATCTGAAGCATGCTTGCACCAGCGCGCAGCGGCAGCCGCCTTAGCCTGAACTTCCTGAGTATTGACGTCGGTTCTGGCCTTGGTTTCCACCATAAAGATCATCGCATCCACCTCGGCGACGAAGTCGGGGATGTATTCTGGCTGCTCGGTGCCCAGTTTGTAGTAAACCTGGAACTGTCCCTTGGCAGGCTTGAACCACTTCAGCGCATCGCGTTCGAGGATGACCGAGAAGCGGCGCTCCGTATCCGAATCGAACTTCTGCAGCGGGTACAAGCAGCGTGTGAAGCCGCCAAACAGCATCTGCTTGATGCGGCCCAGTTCGGACATTGTTTCCCGGAAATGATGTGCCGTTTGGCCTTCTGTAGCTGTGTAATTGCAGGGTTTGAGTTCCGTGAAGCCCCGGCTGACCTGCACTTCATACGCGGTGGCTTTCTCCCAGAAGTGCGTCATCATTTCAGCATGAATCAGCCGGGCCAATTCTGCGCCGTAGGTGTCGAAGACCTCGTGCAGTTCGTTCTCTGAATAATTCTGCAATTGGTAGTGGGCGACAGCCTGACCCGCCAGATCATACAGCAGCTCAGCCTGCGTGAAGTAGTCGATATCGTCGAAGTCGATCAACTTCTTGACGATGTAATCTTCGAAGCGTTTTTCTCTGACACCGCTTTCCCTGCTCAACGTGAACTGGGTGTTGGTGCGCAGTTCTTGCCCAAGAATCTCGCGTTGACCGGGCTGGAAATTCGGTAAGGCGCCTAACTTGAAGGGATGAAAGCCGGTACTCACTTCACCAATGGGTACCACTGTAATACGGGGAATGTCGATGGTCTGCTCGACGACGATTTCGGTGGTCTTGGCCACCACGGCCGACAGATCGAGTGCAGGCGTTCCGTCGTCGGCACCCGCTAGCAATTCACCCTGCGCAGGCTTCAGGCGCTCGGTCACTTCAGTCAGAATGGCCGATTGCACTTCCGGGTTGAGCAGTGCGCTACTGATTGGCACGAGATCGCGCTGGACCTCGTACTGGCTAATCACGTCCATCACCATACGCGCCGCTTGGCGCTCGCGCTCCGTAGCGAATACTGGCGCGGGGGCTGGGCTGGCCGGGGCCGTGCCCGCGCCCGCGTTTGTCGGGGCGCTGGCGATAGAGGGCGCATCGGCAAGCCCCAGCTGCGTCATTGCACCGGAACCGACCTGTACGCTCACCTTCTTGTCGTTAGCACTTGGTGCTTCCAGGATCAGCTGTTTCAGGCGGATCGGTGAATCGCCCCGGTTGGCCTCATCGATGATTTCCTGAAACTTGTCGTGGGCGACGATATTCAGCCGATCCACAGCCGCCACGCCGGTGCGTTTGCCATAGGGCAGACGCAAGCCGCGACCGATACTCTGCTCGATCAACGTGCGCGCATTGGCAGCTCGCAGCGGCACGATGGTGTAGAGATTGGTCACATCCCAGCCTTCCTTGAGCATATTGACGTGGATGACGATCTCGGTAGGTTCATCAACGCTTTCTACCGCGAGAAGGCGAGCAATCATCACTTCCTCTTCCGCCCCCGTGCGGCTGGAATCGACCTGAATGACCTTGTCTGCGTAGCGCCCCTCATAGAAGGCTGTGGATTCGATCAGCGTCTTGAGCTGCGATGCGTGGGTGGTGTCCCGCGCAATCACGAGCATGAAAGGCTTCACGACTTTGACGCCGTTCTCTCGGGCGTAGGTCAGTAATTCAACCTTGGTGATCTCGTGCAGACGAACACCATCTTCCAGCTTGATCTTTTCGATCTCCTCGGGCGAATGCGCTTTGGCGTCAAAGTTGCGCTGGGTCACGGCGGCGGGTTCTTTGACGAAACCGTCTGCCATCGCTCGCGCCAGCGGATAATCCATCACCACGTTTTTGAACGGTACCGGCCCCTTGCTGGATTCCACAAATGGTGTGGCCGTTACCTCAAGGCCAAACAGGGGTTTCAGCTCATTGATGGAACGCACTCCGGTGCTGGCGCGATAGCGGTGTGATTCATCCATCAGCAACACCAGATCGGGCAGATTTGCCAGATGGTTGAAGTAGCTGTCGCCCAGCACTTCCTTCATCCGCTTGATGCGCGGTTCCTTGCCACCGCGCACCTCGGAATTGATCTTGGAAATGTTGAAGATGTTGATGCGCACATCGTGGGCGAAGCCCCCAAACGACGAATTCTGCTGATCATCCACCGCCGCGCCCGTCTGGTCGTAGTTATCACCAGTGATAATCAGCGGTGCCTGCTGCGCGAACTCGGCGATGCCCTTGAATACGTACTTGGGCGTATTACGCGTGAAGTCCGCGATCAGCTTGTTGTAGATGGTCAGGTTGGGCGCAAGCACGAAGAAGTTGTTGATGCCGTGCGCCAGATGCAGGTAAGCGATAAATGCACCCATCAGCCGCGTCTTGCCCACCCCCGTGGCCAACGCGAAGCACAGCGAGGGAAACTCGCGCTCGAAATCTTCCAGGGTGCTGAATTCGGCCTTCAGTGTGGCAAGAATGGCAGCATTATCGCGTTCATGGCCGAGCATTTCCGGTGCGGCGTCCAGTGCCTGTCTTAACCGTGCCAGCGACTCAGCCTGCGGCGGGCGCAACGACAAACGGCCGGTGATATGGTTTTGTACACGGGCGCTCATTATTCGCCTTCCCCTTCGTTCCTGTTCTCCAATTGCAACACCATGCGGTCAAAATCACTCTGAAACAGCCTGTCCTGCACGATACGGTATTTCTCGAATTCGCTTTCCGCGTGCAACTTCGCCTGCTCCTGTGAAATCTTCCCCAGCCCAGTCAATATCTCGTTGCCATTGAATTCCAGGAAGCCATCCAATCGCCTGGCCCAATCTTGCATAGACATGGGGATTTTGCGCATCGCCTGAAGTTCGGCAAAATCCAGATAGATCGACACAATGCGCCCTAGATATTCCATCTCCTGCGCATTCAGATAATTCTTGGCAACGGAAACATCCGACTTGATGATTTTCCCCTGTGGCGCGGCTGCCCAATGCAATTTGTTCTGCACCAGTGCAAAAAACTCTCGGGTGGTCAGCGCGTCCTTGTCGTAATCGAATGCGGTGGCATATAAATCTGTCACCTTCTGATAGAACTTCCGCTCAGACAGGCGGATCTCACGGATATATTCCAGCTGACGATCAAAGTATTCATCTGTGAACAAGTGGCCTTTCTTCAGGCGCTCCACATCCATCGTCCAGCCCTGGATGGTGTAGTCCTTGACAATCTGCCCCGCCCACTTACGAAACTGTACCGCACGTGCGTTGTTGATCTTGAAACCAACCGAGATGGTGGCTTGCAGGTTGTAGTGCTTGGTGCGGTACTGCTTGCCATCGGAGGCAGTTATTAAGTAATCCTTAATAACTGCCTCTGGCAGTAGTTCGCCGTCGTCAAAAATCCGCTTCAGGTGCTGATTGATGGCAGGCACGGTAACATCGTAAAGCGACGCCATCATCTTCTGCGTCAGCCAGATGTTTTCATCCTCATAGCGCACTTCCACGGATTGCGATTGATCGCCCGTAGCAGCGATGAAGGTCAGATACTCTGCTGCCGAAGAGCGAATAAGGGAGACTTCCTGCTTCTTCTTGCTCATAAAGCACCCTCTCTCATCGGCGACATCATGTGGAGACCCCTGGGCATTTGTCCAGCATCATTGGCGGCCAGCACTGCACGGCTGCGGCTAAGCTGCCGTCCGTGCTCCAATCGAACTTGTAAGTACGGCTTACAAGTTGCCTCTTCCTGCAATTCCCCGGTTTCGTAGACGGCGCGGATATATTGGGTAATGTTCTGCGATGAACACTGATACAGCTCAGCCAGTTGCGCCTGTGTCAGCCAAATGTTGCCATCCTGAAAGCGCACCTGAACACGGGTCTGCGCATCCTCCGTCTGGTAGAGCAGGAATTTGCCGCTCATGGCGCATCCTCTCCATCCGCGTCGCTAAACAAATCCAGTGTTGGCACGGTCTTGCCCGCTTTTTTCCCTTTCCCATTGGGAAAAGGCTGGGGTGAGGGCGCGGCTTCCGGCTCAGGCTTGGCCATCGGTAAGTTCGCCACATTCAGGCTGTAATCGTCATGGTCCCATTCGCAACGGGCCAGCACCATTTTCGGAATCTTCTTCAGCGTCAGGTTGGGCCAGCGTTCCGCCGCCTTGGCCGCCATCACGCCGTGGAAGGCCGCGCAGCACAGCAGCAGGCTCTGGTCAGGGCCGACTTCATCGGACAGCGCCTGTAACTGCTCGGCGGACAGGTTCTGCGTGGTGACGTAGATGAAATCCCGCTCGCTGGAATGGCCGTGCTGCCACCATTGCACTTCTGATGGCGCGTAGGTGAAGCCTTCCAGCTTGGCCAGTGCCTCAGCCAACTGGGCCGCGTTGTATTCCGGGTTGATGATGGGATTGCCCCAGCGATCGTTGACGATCAGGCTGGGCGCAAGGCGGTAGTAGCGGAAACCGCCACCGCCTTGCCAGCCAATCGCCTTCGAAATTCCACCTTGATCTTCGCCATCGATGACTTTTTGCAGGCGAGGGATGATGTGCGTGTGGCAATGCTCACCCAACTCCACCATGATCTAGCGCCGGCCCATTTTGTGGGCGACTGCGCCGGTGGTACCGGAACCGGCGAAGGAGTCGAGGACGAGGTCGCCGGGGTCAGTTGCTAACCCGATGACTCGCTTGAGCAATTTTTCAGGCTTTGGCGTTGCAAAGGCATCGTGCGGGTTAATTGCCTTAACCTCTTCTCGCGCCTCATGATTGTTGCCCGCGTCACTGTGGAGCCAAAGAGTAGGCGCGGGTGGGGCCGATAGCTTCAACTCGCTGAGGAAGGTCTTTCTCGAAGGGTTTGCCTCGCCATTGCTGCCAAACCAGATTTCATCATTCTCATCCATTTGTCGAAGAGCTTCCGCTGGAAACCTGGGTGAAGTACCGCGAGGCGGTGCCCACACTGCGCCGTTCTTGAAGCGAAAAGAAAAGGCTTGTTCTTTTTCTGATCCCGTGCGTTTGGCATACAACGGTGTAGCCTTCCATGGACCTTTTGGATGATTATCTGGATTGCGATACCGGCTATCCATTTCAGCCGTTCTTTCAAGCCTGTTAGGTCTCCAAGCTTCCTTATTTTTGGCATAGACCAACACATGATCATGCGTCTCTGCCAGCCACTTCGCATCGTTTGATACCGTATATTTCTTTTGCCATACCGCATTTGAAACAAAGTTGATTCGCCCAAAGACCTCGTCACAAAGAACCTTGAGGTAATGCACTTCGTTGTCATCAATCGTAATCCACAACGAACCATCATCCGACAATAGTCGCCTGATGATCTCCAGCCGATCCCGCATCAGGCCTAGCCAGATCGAATGCTCCAGCCCATCGTTGTAATGAGTGAAGGCACTGCCGGTGTTGTAAGGTGGGTCGATAAATACGCACTTCACCTTGCCTGAAAGCTCCGCTTCCAGCGCCTTCAGCGCCAGGAGGTTGTCTCCGAAGATCAGCCGGTTGTCGAAGATATCGCCCTCCGTCACGCGATGCTTCGCATAATACGACTTGCTCGGATCTTCCAGCAGAATGCGCGGCTCCAGCTTCGGCCGTTTCTCCTTACCGATCCATGTCAGTTCGAGTTTTTGCTTGCTCATGGCATTGTTCTCATACTTGAGGCGCCCTGCTCGACAAATAATCGAGCAGGCGCTTGCGCGGATATGCGTCTGCTGCATTCTGGATATTGCGCAATGGGGCGATGGCCGAGTCGGCGTGCAGCACGAAATGGGTTTCCATCAGGTCGGTCAGGAAGGCCACCACATTGCTCTGGTTGCGGAAGTAGGCCAACGGCCCCTGGAATGTCAACCGCTGCTGGCCAAGGTCGGAGGCCTGCTGCCGCAGTTCATCGAGCGACTGACTGATCAGCGCGGGGAGCGCCATCGCGTCGATGACCGCTACCGCATTGATCCGTTGCCGCAGGCGCTTCATCATCACCGCCGTGATAACGTAAATGGCGTGGCGGTAGATCAGTTTTTCCTGGCTGCGCGCCGCCGCGTTCTGCTCATAGCCCACGACCAGTGTCCGGATGGCCTGATGACAAAGGACAGCATTGACCAAGGTTGTTCCCGACAACGTACCTGGGAACAGCGCTTGATATTCGGCGGATTCAGGACCGGCCAGCCGCGCCGGTTCGTTCTTGAGCCAAACCGCGTAACGCGGATCGTCCTGCCGCAAAGCAATCGCGCGGAGGGCCTCGTCGAGCGAAATGGTTTGGAGGCCACTCGCCGGCGCTTCTGGACGATAGTGGTAGCTGAAGCCGAGATGGGCGATTTCCTGCCGCAGCCGTTCCTGATTCTCGTCCAGCGAGGCAAAGTTCGCCGTCTGCACCGGATTCTGGTGGTTGCGGGCCTTGGTGACGCGCTTGCCGAAAGGGCCATCTGCCGGGGCTTTGATCAGGGTGAGCATCACCTTGGCATCGTCGATGTTGCTGCCCGGATGCTGGGCGACGAACTCGGCCGCCGATGCGACCGTCTGCGCGCCGTTGATGATGGACAGGCCGCGAACCTTGAACTTCCTGAACCCGTTGCTGGGGTTCCTTCCTTTCTGTTCGATCTCGTCGCAGACCGCCGTCACGCCGTTGTTAAGGTAGAAGAAACTGCCCGGATCGTCGCGCAAGGTGGCCTTGATGGCCTTGTTGACATCTGACTTGCTGCTGCCGAGGAAGTAGCGGATGTTGCGCTCGTACAGTGCCTTGCCCTTGTCCTTGTGCAGTGCGACCAGATCGGCCAAACGGGCAATGCCGTAGTACGTCGTGCGTGGGCTTTCGACCTTCGCGTGCTTTTGCAAGGCGATGTCGGTATGAACCGGCGGGTAGGCTTGTTCGGCCAACAGGTCGCCCGTAATTGCGGCTGCCGCGTAGTAATCCACCTGCTTTTCGAGACGCTCCTCATCAAGGTCATCGTCGTCCAACAGCACTTGCAGCGCATCGATAGCGGACTGGGACACGCCGTCGCCTGTGTAGGGAACGACCAGCTTGATATGGCTGCACGCATCGAGCGCGGCTTCGATGTCGGCCTTGCGGTTCTGGACGTTGCCGTTGAACCCGGTGAAATCCTGCTTCAGTAGCAAGCGGATGCCAGTGCAGAACGATTGGGCATCGTCCTGCTTGAACTGTTCAGATTCCTTCAGCTTGGTCTGGAGTAAATACAGCGTCTCTTTCGGCGCGTGGTAGTAGATCGCGTCGATTCCCTTGTCATTGAAATCATCCACCACTGCCGCAGCAGCATCTCCCGGAGTGATGTCCAGCAGCTTATGCAATGCAAAAGCACTGAATGCCCGCGAGAGTTGTTTGGCCTGTTGTTCCGCCGCTGGTTTGGTGGTGTCCAGCAGGGGTGGCAACGAAGGCTCGAAACGATCTGCCAGCACTTTCTTCAGAATAACCATGTAGTGAGGTTCAAGCGCCGCCATCACACCAGCTCCCATTCGATGGTGAAACAACGTGTATTCCTCCACCTGCTGCTGTAGTTGTGATTCCAACTGCGCTATCAGCTCATTTCTCTCAGCTTCAATCTCATCCTGTCTGGCAAAGAGTTCCTTGCGCAGTTTGCTGCGTTTGCTTTCAAGTTCGCGCTGGCGCTTCTGGTGGCTTAGTTTTTCATCTAATGTGGCTGAAGTAGCCGCTATTTTGCGTATTTCTTTAATTTCACGATCAATTTCTTTGATTTCCTGTTCAAGCCCCAGCTTCAAATCATCGGCCCAGGCATCCAGTTTCTGGATTTCCTGCTCGAAGTAGCCGAGATTGCGCTGGTTGATCTCACGGAGCAGGGTGGTCTTGCGGGTTTCCATGTCTTCCGCGAGACTTGTGGCTGCACTGGATAACTTCATTGGTTGTACCTGTGCAGGCAGGCACAGCAGTTTTTCCGGATCATCTTCGGCGAGAATACTGCCGTCTGTCGTGCTGGCGGCGACTACTAAATGCTGCTCCTGGTTGCCTAACGCTTTGACCGACACCAGTGTCAATGTGAGCCAGCCGCTTTTGCCTCGGTAGGCACTGAGTGTGCTGATTTGCATACCGTAGGCGTCGTAGTCAAAGACGAGCCGTGAGGAAGCTAATTCGCGGTTTTTGGCTTGGTGGATTGCCCAGACAGCCAACGGATGACCGACGCGGTACAAATGTGCATCACCGGAGCGACGGGGGAGTTCGTAGCGCCCCAGATCAATACCATCAAGGGCTGAATGTGCTAAACCTGCCGGGGGGCGCTGCAGAACGAATCCATCCGCGTCGAAAGTGGTGCAGTCGGCCAGTTCAGCCCGGGTCAGATCCATGAGCATGCGTTCGTATTTGTTGCGTGTGGCGTGACTGTCCTCTGCGCGAATGCGCAACTTATCCTGAACTTCTTCATCGAAGTTTTCCAGCAGAATCTGGCGCGTCTTAACCATCGCTTCGCTGATTTCGCCAGAGAGATCGAGCTGGAGTTGTTCGAAGCTGGTTTTTATTTCGCTCGGGTTTCGGCAGTTTTGGTAGATGTCGGCGATGCGGCGTTCAAAATCGACGCCGGAGCCGATGGCGCCGAGCACTTCATCGCTTGCCCCGAACACGCCTTCGAAGAGCTGGAACTTCTGTGCCAGAAGCTCGTACACGCGGGCGTCAGCCTCATTGCTGCAATCCACGAAGTTGACCACCACCACGTCATGCTTCTGCCCATAGCGATGACAACGGCCGATGCGCTGTTCGATGCGCTGTGGGTTCCACGGCAAGTCATAGTTGATGACCAGCGAACAGAACTGGAGGTTGATCCCTTCAGCCCCAGCCTCGGTGGCGATCATGACCGTGCCACGTTCCCTGAAATACTCGACCAGGGCCGCGCGGGTATCGGCAGTCTTGGAGCCGGTGATGCGATCCGTTCCTTCATGGCGTTTTAGCCAGTCCTTGTAGATAGCCTGCGCGCGCATCGCTGTTGCTGCCGTTGAACAGCACGATGCCATCCCCATAGGGTGTTTCAGCCAGCAGGTTGAGCAGGTAGTCCTGCGTGCGCTTTGATTCGGTGAAGATGATGGCCTTCCTGGCCGCGCCAAGTCGTTCCAGCTCTGCAAATGCTCGATCCAGTGCGGTCAACAACGCCTTGCCCTTGGCGTTGTCGCGGATATTGGTCGCCAGCATTTTGAAATGCCGAAGTTCGGCAATTTCCTGCGCTACGGCATCGCGCTCGTTGGGCGGTGGTGTGGTGGTGCTTGTATCGTGTTCGTTCCACGCGTCGGCACGTTCCTCTTCGATTTGATCAAGCGACTCGTAGTCATCATCAAGCACTTCAGCCAGATCAGGAATATCTGAGGATTCGTCGAGTTCCCCCCTGCAGGCGCTTGGCCATGGTCTCCAATGCACCTGCGATGGCGTGGGTGGAGGAGGCCAGCAGTTTCCAGAGTACCAACGAAATCAGTTGCCGTTGGCCTTCTGGTAACGCCTTGAGGTTGGGCCGACGGAGATAGTCTGCAACGAGGTTGGACAGCTCGCGTTCCTCAGTCGAGGGCGTGAATTCTTCAACGATTGCCCTGCGCGCGGTGTACGGAACGTACTGTTGAACCTGGCGGCGCAGCGTGCGCTTACAGACCGGGGCCAGCCGGGTTCGTAGTGCGGCAAACGCCTGCGCTCTGGGTTGGGCAGTGAACTGGGATCGAAAGCTGTCGATGTCGCCGAAAACGCGGTCATCGATCATGCTGACCAGACCATAAAGCTCCAGCAGCGAATTCTGCAAAGGGGTGGCCGTGAGCAGCACCTTGGAATGGACGTGCGCCATCGCCTCCTTGAGCGTTTTGGCGATGACGTTGCTGGTCTTGTAGATGTTGCGTAGGCGGTGCGCTTCGTCGAGCACAACCAAATCCCAGGCGATGTCTTTGATGTCGTTGGCTTTGGACTTGGCGAACTGGTAAGAGCAGATGATCGGGCCGGATTCCGACAGGAATGGGTTTCGCTGCGTCTGCTTGCGGAGGGTGTTGTAGCTCTTGGCTTCCAGAATCACGCCTTGCAGGCTGAACTTGTCCTGCAACTCCTGATGCCACTGCTTGCGCAAATTGGCCGGAACGATGATAAGAATCTTGCGTCGCCGTTCCGCCCAACGCTGCGAGATGACCAAACCCGCCTCAATGGTCTTGCCCAAGCCCACTTCGTCCGCAAGGATGACACCGCGCGATAGCGGGTTGCGACAGGCGAAGAGCGCAGCATCGACCTGATGGGAGTTGAGGTCAACCTGAGAATCGACCAAAGTCGAGGCCAGAGATTCCACTGAACCGCTCGCTGCGCGGCGAGTGAGCAGCCAGGCGTAGTATTGGCTTTGATGCTGCGTCAAAAGCTGCTGCATTATCAACGGCGATTTCTCCCTGTGTTCTTGATCAGATGTGATTCGGTTGCAGACTTGGCGCACAGTTACGCTGCTTTCGATTCTTTCTTGCTGATGCTCTCGGTGATCCAATTGTCCAGATCAAGGCGGCGATCTCTTTGAGCGACAGGATTTCGCTATCTGTATTAGTCATCGAGTTGCCAAGCCTGGTCAATTTTCCCATATTCACCTGTCATTGAATAGGCTAAGGCTCGGTTTTAAGCCGATGAGGAGGAGGGAGCTTCGTGCTAAATGATGGGAGAGCTTTGCAAAACCTATGACTTCAATTATGGTTCAAAAATACGTGCACCAAATAGCGCGCATATCGAGGCAGTAATGGATAAGCTGGGGGGCGTTGTTATCAAGAAATAAGTTGATATTTTTGAAGTAATGCAAAAAGTAAACCCGGCGTAGGTCGGGCAAACACAATTGAGTAACTATGGAATAGTTTTGGTGTGTGACGTATTGATTTTTGGTGGCCAAGGGCGGAATCGAACCACCGACACAAGGATTTTCAGTCCACGGTTTTTGTGTTTATTTTTATATGCTTACAGCATTTTAAGCTGCACAAACTAACAAATTTATAATAAATTAATTCGTTTTATTTCAATTGGTTGAAATCTTTTGGGTAGCGGTTTTTCTTAGATTATTTCTTCCTTGTAGGTTTAACAACATCACCTTTTCGTTCCCTAATATAATGTTGAGTCATGGTTACGTGGGCGTGCCCGAGTTGCCGTTGCGCCTGGTAAATATCGCTTGATTCTGCGGTATCAGTTCCGGCTTTTCCTCTCAAATCTCTAAATTGAAACTCTTCCTTTGCTATACCAGCCAGCTTCCTGGCCTTGTCAAAATGGTAACGTAACATTGCGTACGTGTATCGTTGCCCTGTTTTGTCTACGATCAAATGTAACGCTCTTACAACGTGCTGAGATTTTCTTGCGAATATGCGCTTAATCAATACATCGAGATCGCCCTCAATGCTGATTCGTAGTTTTTTCCTTGTCTTGGCTTGCGTTACCCGTATTGTTCCATTGACAATATCAGCCTCACTCATCCTGAGGACATCTGATGGTCGTTGGCCTGTAAGGTAAGCCATGTCCATGGCATCGCGCAACGGTTGATCGGCAGCGCGATATACGGCGTCATACAGGTTATCCTCGATATAAATATCTTTGCGTCCAATTTCTTTGTTGCCTTTTATGCCGGCGCATGGATTGGGTAGGTCGGTGTAGCCTTTTTCGCGTGCAAAATTCCAAATGTGGCTGAACAATGCTTTTTCCCTGTTTGCCCGCACTTTCGCTGTTCGCCAGGTCAGGTATTGTTTAATATGCATCGGCTTGATTTTCTCAATTGGTGCAGGCGGGTTGTCGAAAAACAAATAGAGTTGCCTCAGTTCTTTGATGTTATCAAGTTGTGTTTGGGGGGATTTTGTGGGAAGTACAATCAGCATGTATTGTTCTGCCACATATCTGAATGTTATTAATTGAGGTATTTTGTTGCTGGGTTTGTCGCCTTCAAGTTCGGCCCATTGTTTGAGCGCCAGGGCGTAATCTTTGCCGAGCGGTATTTCTTTGCCTAGTGTTGCTCTAGCGTCGTAATAATAATGTATCGCTCTATGACGCTGTTTCTTGCGTAGGCGCGGGGGCAGGTTGTTTTTTTTTACCATCTTTCGAGAGACAGGAAACTCTTTCTTGCGGCAGGGTTCATTTATTTATTACCGCAGGTTTCCAGTCATCTGCAATATTTGATGCGGATTCTATTTTTCCATCAATCGCCGATCTTGGCACAACAGGTCTGTTACTTGCATTGATGTAAAACTGTATCCCTTTCATGTTTAGCCATTGAATTTGATCTGACTTGCGTTTCCTTCCGGTCAGCTTTTCAATATCATCTTGATCTAAAAAAATACTCATTTCTATTTTTCCTTCATTAGCGCTTGACATTATACGGGTATCCCGTATAATAAGAACCATGAAAACAGTGATCGAAACCCCAACATTCAAGAAGCAAGTTGATAAAATCTGGAGCGAGGAAGAGCGTTTCGATTTCATCAGCTTTATTTCTGAAAATAGCGAGCGCGGTGACGTTATTCCCGGTTCTCACGGATTGCGCAAAGTTCGTTGGGGTGTTGGTAAAAGTGGCAAGCGCGGCGGTGTCAGAGTGATTTACTTCAATCAGGATGACCAGGGTGTTATTTATCTGCTCTCGATTTACAGCAAATCGAAAAAAGAAAACACGACAGACCAGGAATTGAAACAAATTAAAAAGGAAATTTAAAATGAAAAAGGAAAACATCGATGCGGCAGCAAAGGCTGCCGAAAAAGATGCCAGCATGGATTTGCCGGGCCTGCGCGAATCCCTGACCGAAATGATTGACGGTGCAGTGGGGCGCGCATATACACCCGAGCAGTTACTTGTGCGTTCTGCACGTGTGAAGCTGGGCTTGTCACAAAGTAAATTTGCTGAGCTCATTAATACGCCGGTTGGTACTATCCGGGATTGGGAGCAGGGCCGCTTCCCGCCACCTGGTGCCGTGCAGTGCCTGCTGCGCATAGCGCTTAAACATCCCGGGGTCGTCATGAGTGAGCTGGCAGCCTGATTAAAACGGAATATCATCGTGAAAATCATCAAGTCCGCTGTCCTTGTCTGATTTTTTGTTGTGTTGAGTTCATGTCGGGTGTTGTCCGGACAATTGCCCGGACTGAATGGCGTTATATATTTGGCTGACCAAAATAGAAGGGCAGACCCGTTTTGCTGCGGATTTCGTTGATCATCTGTTCCGTTGATAATTTCAACACTTTGTCTGCGCGAATCAATTCGTACCAAAATGTTAATATCCCCTCTCTGATCCTGTATCTCAGGCGCGCGTCAATGCGATAAATATTTTGGTCATTTTCGAACACAGGTATGCCTATGCTGATTTTTTCAAACATCTTCATCTTTTGGATGGTCTGCTCATCATCTTTATTCACGAAGTTGAGTTCAATGCCACCGCTTTGTAGTCGTACATGCTGTTTCAATCGCGAATCCTGAGTTGCCTCGAACTTGATAATCATTTCGAGCAGCTCGCTTCTTGTCGGCATGTCGCTGGCTGGAGTGATGTCATCCAGGTGGTTTTCAACAAATTCGGCAAACTCGCGCTGGGTCATTGGTTTTTTGTTAATCGCTGTCCAATCATTCCACTCTAATGAGTTGAGCGGCCTGTATAGCGCCTGATAATCACGCCATTGTTGTTCTGTAGCCAGCTCTCCGTGGTCGTTTAGGATGCTCTTGAACGAGATTTCTTCTGACATATAATTGGCTGTACAGTAAATCGCTGAATTTACCAGGCTACCGTGTTTCTTCACGTATTCAATAAAACTCTCAGTGCTGCATAGCTCTATTTGTCCGGTTTTGCGTCGCGGCTGCGGCAATAGGTATTCAAAATCTTCTCTTCGCATCGTCCATCCGCTGGGGAGCGCGATATACGCTGTGTTATCGCGGTCCAAAACATTGATTGGCTGCTTGATTTCTTTTGCAATGGTTTGCGCAATGTTTTCTGTTTCAGTACTCTCGATCATTTCGGTATGATTATTTATCTCCTGCGTTGATAATTTTTGGTTTGTTTTTGTCCACGCTGAATAGCGTTTTGCTGTCATCCTGGCCGGGCATGTTTTCAGTTAATCGCCCGTTCTCGTCAGCAAATAGAACGGCCGACATTTCGTCGTCTGGCGGTAGTTTGCACGTATGTTTTCCGGTGATAATCATCGCGCCACCCTTGGTGGCCTTTGATACCTTGATATTCAGTGTCAGCGTGCCGGCCCGGCCTGTTTCATCAACGGCTTTGACCAGCTGAGCGAGTTGTTCCTCGGCTTTATCGCCATAAGCACCGCCGGATATGCGGCGGATGGTATCAAGCAGGTTTTGCATGGGGTTTTTGCTCCTTTATGGTTTGTGGTAATTAAATTGATGTGCCACTGTGTTCGCGGCGTGTTTGGCGCATGTAAATCTGATCGATGATATTTTTCAGGTTGTCGATATAGTCATCGCGTTCGCTGATGGCCTGGTTCGCTGTGTTAATAATCTGCTGGCGATTGTGCCAGTCGATCGCTGCAACCAGGATCATGGATAGAATCGCAGTCAGAGCGATGATGGTGTCGTAATCCAGCCTGGGCTTTGGGGTGCTGCGCACCAGGTCAGGGAAAATCAGCTTCATGTCGGTGTTTTTATTCATTGTTAGCTCCCGGGTTGCGTGGCGAGTGAAATTTACCTTCTATTGCATCTATCTGAATCGCTGAAATATTCACGGATAATGTATTTATTGCGCGTAACGTGCGGTCGCGCGTTGCGTTTTTGTTGACCAGATCGTCCTCATCCACCCTGAACATATATTCGGGGAATCCTTGCTGCACAGCCGCGATGATGCGTTGCAGCACGCGCATATCCGGTTTTATATGCTCTGGTGTTTCATCAGAGCACAAGTCGTTTTCGATCAGCATTGCAACCAGATCGATTGCGTCAGTGACGGTCATTCCAGATGTTTCTTTTTCGATGAGTTCTTCCATTTTCAGTCCTTGATTGACCTCGTTTCATTGATCGTGCCGGGCTTCCACCGGCCCCCGTCGGGTTTCACGACTTGAAAGAAATTGGCTAGATTGCGTAACACGTGCCCCAGATATCAATATGTTCAGCGACGCTTGGGTTGTCGAGTAGCGCTGAAAGCTTTGATACAGATCTGTTGCATTCTGAAAGCGTCGCAAAGTGCGGCAAAACTGCCGACGTGTAATAGTGATTGTGTATACGCGGTATTCTTGCCGCGGCTTCTACAAGCATGGCGGCTTTGGCTTTTGTATTAGATACACCTTTGATACACATGCCTTCGCGCGCCAGTTTTAAATCTGGCGTTTCTGTTCCGCCCGTGATTTTCAATGCGTTGTCAGGGGCAATGAGTATGCCGTCGCATTCCTGCAAGGTTTTTACCGTACCCATATTTTGCAACTGAAAAGCCGGGCTATAGTGATCGATCCCGGGCAGCGTAAAGCCCAATGCTAGTACAACTACTAATGTTTCCATTGTTTAACTCTCCATAATTAATTAACAAGCGCCGTCTTTCCGGCTGTCATTGTGTTGCAAGAAGTTGTTTTTCTTTTTCAGCGCAGGATTTTATAAAATCCAACCCATCTTTATTATTCGTATAAAAATCCGGCACTTTGCCTTCCAAATAAGGGCAGGACTGATTGATGATCAGCGCGGCCGCTGCGTTCGTGCCCAGCAGATTTTCTGCAACCCTGCCGGCGTCGCCCGCCAGGGTCGTCACCCATCCGGCGATGCAGTGCGTTGTTTCGCATGTATGCCAATTTTCCATTTCGAGCGATCCGCCGGCCTGCAGCTGATCGTTGATAGACGAGAACAGACCGTCTATCGCGATAATATTTGGCAGGTCGGCATCGCTCAGGTCGGCACCGCTCAGGTTGGCATCGCTCAGGTTGGCATCGCTCAGGTCGGCATCGCTCAGGTCGGCACCGCTCAGGTTGGCATCGCTCAGGTCGGCACCGCTCAGGTTGGCACGTCTCAGGTTGGCATCGCTCAGGTCGGCATCGCTCAGGTCGGCACCGCTCAGGTTGGCACCGCTCAGGTTGGCACCTTCGATTGTGAGTAACACTTCGCCGTATATGTTTTTTATGTTCATTGATCCTCCGGTTTGGTTGGGGTTGGTTAACTAATTGTTAGCTATTGGTTGGTGTGCTAATATTAGTCATTAGCTAATCTCATGTCAATAGCTAATGACTAATATTTCAGGAGGTGTGATGAAAAAACGATACGGATACGGAATAGTGGGCCGGGCTGATCGGCGGAGGTGGCAGTTAAGGAATGTGGTGACTAATCGTTATATGGAAAATCGGTGTTTTTTTGTTCGTTTTGGAGAAGTTGGCAATAAAAAACCCAGAAAAGACCAAGGGCGATAAAATCGGCTCGCTGTGGTATCTGGCAAAATGGCAAGGGCTGCGTGGTGATGATCTGGATATTGATGCGGATAGCGAGGTGGAATTAGTTTGTTCGCGCACTGGCGTGAAGGTGATTTTTACGCTGAATTTGGAAACGCTGTGTGGCGTTGGTTAGTTTTCAGTTTCAATTAATTTGTAGAAGTCTTCTTCTGTGATGATTTTTATTTGTTGTCCTTGGGTTGTAAGCTCTAACGCTTTTTTATGTTTCGAGCTATTAGCTTCGTGGATTTCGTGGCTACCAACTACGAGTATAGTTGTTTTTTTCGTTACGCTATTTTTGACATTAAAACCCGCTTCTGCGGCTATTTTTGCTGCTTCATTTCTTGGTAATTTTAATAATGCTCCTGTGAATGCCAAATTTTCACCATAGAATGCGCCTTCCGGATTACCGTTTTGATTGATTGTTTTGGAGTATGACTCAGATGAATTATTAATGGGTCGTTTGACGCGCAAAAACCATTCTTCAAGACTTAGCCCACTTTCTTTAAGCGCCGATAGCATGATTCTCCCGCACATAATTGCGTCGTGTTTTGCGTTATGGTGGCAGAGATCTTCTTCAAGTGGGTATTTAAGTATATTGAAGTACAGATTCACCAGACCATAACCACTATAGGCGCAATTTGACCAAGTTCTGCGCGCAACCATAGCGGTATCGAGCCAGCTTATATTGGGGAGTTCTAAATTATATTTTGCGTACGCCCTGGGTAATGAAACTCTGTCGAAGTGAGTGTGGCATACGCATATTTTGTTGTTTAGGCATTCGTATATGCGCGATTGAATTTCTGGTAATTTGGGGGCATTTTTTACGTGCCCTTCTGTTATGCCGTGGATACTGACATTAATATCGTCAAAATAATCTTCCGGATTGATCAGGTATTCCTCTGAATTAATGAGCTCTCCATTTTTAAATTCTGCAATCCCGACTTGGCATATTGATGACATGTCAGCATTGGCTGTTTCAACATCAATTGCCGTGAATTCCATGGTTATTTGTCTTTATTATCCTCTTCATTTAGTCTTTTATTCTTAGACTTCAGAACCCTTATAAATAATTACGCCGCATATAACGGCATTATTCTTAATTTCTATTATTTTTTCCGGCCAGTCTGGATTGATGGCTCTCAAAAATCTGTGATCGCCGTCAATTATTAATTGCTTGAATGTGGCCTTATTCTCATTCTCAAGTCTTACAACGACAAACGAGTTATTTATTGGTTGTTTATTTGGATCGACGTAAATAATGTCACCATCTTTGAAAGTATGTTTTGCATACGGATCTGGATTAAACATAGATACTCCGTTCACACGTAAGGCAAAAGTTTTATCACTATGTCTAACAGGGCACCATAACCAGTCTTCCGCATCGCCAGATCCAAATCCAAAGTTATTGATGGCTTCACACCAATCACCAGCCTGCACCCACGAAATGAGCGGCACATCTTTTTTTAATACATCATTTTCTATCTTTTCAATATTCGTCAGTTCTGCTTTTATTTCTTCTATTGAAGAAAACTCAGGCCATTCTTTTAGCCCCCAGTGATCAGGACCAACGACATCAGAAAAATATTTCCACATTTTCTCCAGTTTGGATTTAGAGATTGTGCCTTTACTAATCCATCCGTGAATAGAGGGAGGTTTAATTCCGAAATAACGCGCGACATCCGCTTTTGAAGATATCGCGCCAGAGGCTTTCTTCAATTTAATAGCTTCATCAATCGCCTTTCCTAGTTCTTTACCGTTAAGCATAGCCTAATTTTCTTGATAGATAGCACCATAAGTCAATAACTATTGACAGCAGTTAGTCATTAGCTAATAATTGGCGTATGAAAATAGTAAATAGACACTTTTCGTTAGATAAAGCATGTCAATTGCTTGGTAGTCAGGCGAGGATGGCCGAATTGCTTGGCGTTAAACCGCCTACTGTTAATCAATGGGTGCATCTTGTTAAGAAAATACCTGCTGAGCGTTGTGTATTGATTGAAAAACTTACTCACGGCAAGGTGAAATGCGAAGACCTGCGCTCAGACGTCGACTGGTCTTATCTGCGTGGTGCAGCACCAATCGATCAAAATGAGTCTGCGCACGAAAATGCATGATGATGATATTTAGCGGACTTTTTCTCAGAATATTTAGATAAGAGAGTGGAGTAGATAAAGAACTCATTCAGGGTGAAAGTATGGTCTGGCCGAATGGTCAATTTTGCTGCGTCTTAGAAAGAAGATTCATATCAAGCATATGGAAAGTGAATAATCAAGGAGTCAAAAATGATCGATGTGATAGAGCGGGAATTGCAGGATAAGTCGTCCTGGTTAAATAAATGGCTGACCAGTTCATTGCTTCCTGTCTCCGGTGCCAGCAGCATGCAGCCCGGCAGCGCCGGAGGCGAGATCAAGCAGCATTTTTTGAGCCATGGGACTGATTGTGTCTTGTGCGGCAAAAGACTCCAGGATTGAGCTGATGCGTCCAAGATCGGATTTATTGCCGGCGGCCAGGGCGATGAGCATTCCTCTTAAAACCTGTTGTACTGTGTTTATAACTTCTAAATCCGATTCTTTCATGGTTTCTTCTTTTTTTGGTAAGAGGTTGTTCGAGCTTCCTATTCTATCAAAATTGGAGAAACCGCCAATTTTTAAGCGGGTGGCGATGATTGATGTAATCGATCAGTTCTTGCGCGCGATGTCAGCAGCCGGTATTGTGCCAGTCAGGCACGATATTGTTGCTGATGGCCGTTTACATCGATTCCGCATTGACGGCGATCGGGCCGGAAAACTGAACGGCTGGTATGCGCTGCATCTGGATGGCATTCCTGCGGGATCGTTCGGTAGCTGGAAAACAGGCGAACAGCATTCGTGGTGTTCTAAAGCTGCAAACAAGTTGACGGTTGAGGAACGCGAAGCGAATCGCAAGCGGATGGATGATGTCAGGAAGGCGCGCGATGATGCGCTTGAAGCGTTGCGTTGCGCTGCGCGCGAGAAAGCGGCAAAGCTGTGGGATAAGGCGCGTGAGGATGTTGATGCGAATCACCCCTACATCAAGGCGAAAGGGATTCGCCCGATTGGCGCGCGGCAGCTTGGCAAGATGCTGGTTTTGCCGATGCGTGATGTTGGCGGTGATCTGCATTCGCTGCAATTTATTTTGCCGGATGGTTCCAAGCGGTTTTTGACTGGTGGGCGAAAGAATGGCTGCTATTCGTTGCTGGGTGATTTGCCGGATGCGCCGGTTTATGTGGCTGAGGGATGGGCTACGGCGTGCAGTATTCGCGAGGCTACGGGCAAACCTGTGCTGGTTTGTTTTGATGCGGGGAATATTCATCCGGTTTGCCAGATTGTTGATAACGACTGGGACGGCATGGGTGCGGATATGGTTATCTGTGCTGATGATGATTTCAGAACGCTGGAGCCGGTTGCGAATCCGGGAGTGACTAAAGCGGCCGAAGCAGCTGAAGCGATTGGCGCGCGCGTGGCGGTGCCGCAGTTCGATGAGCACAGGCCCGAGTGGGCAACTGATTTTAACGATATGCACCGGCTGCACGGTCTGGATGCCGTGCGTGAATGCATTGCCGCCAATCACTCCAAGGTTGTTGATCTGGCGAAGCGGCGTGCTGAGAAGGCGAAGACCGAGAAGGTGGCGAACGCATCCGGGAATACCGGCAAGCAGTCTGATAAAAAGAAAAATCTGGATATCGACTGGAATAGGTTTAAACGGATTCTGGACCGGTATGCGCTGATTTACGGCACTGAAACGTGTATCGATACGGATTTGCGCATGATCATGCGTGTGCGTGATTTTCGCCTGGCGGTGACGAACGATTACGCCAACATGTGGCTGAAATCGGATTCGCGCCGGACGGTTTTGCCGGATCAGGTGGTATTCGATCCATCCGGGCAATGTTCCGCAAATGAAATCAATTTATTCCGCGGGCTTGATATCAAGCCGAAAGAGGGTGATTTTGCCGCGATTTACGAGCTGTTGCATCATTTATGCGCCGAATCCGCCGAGTCCGACACCGAGGTTTACAAGGTGATGGATTGGGTGTTGAAGTGGATTGCGCTGCCGCTGCAAAAGCCTGGCGCGAAGATGCGGACAGCGCTGGTTTTTCACGGCCCGCAGGGGACCGGCAAGAATCTGTTTTTTGAAATCATTGCGGCTATTTACGGCCGTTATGCGCTGGTTGTTGGCCAGGAACAGCTGGAGAGCACCTATAACGACTGGATGTCGCAGAAGTTGTTTCTGATTGGCGATGAGGTGATTGCCAGGCAGGAACTGTTCCACCAGAAGAATAAGCTCAAAGCCTTTATCACCGGGGAAACCATCCAGGTTAATCCCAAGTTTTTACCGCTCAGAACCGAGCGCAATCATATCAATGTCGTTTTTTTGTCGAACGAAGATATGCCGATGGCATTGGAACCGTCGGACAGGCGTTATCTTGTTATCTACACGCCGCCGCAGCGTGATGATGATTTGTATGACAGGGTTTCAGAATGCATCAGGAATGGCGGTATAGAAGCGTTTTATCACTATCTGCTGAATCTTGATCTGGCCGGCTTTCGTGAGCACTCGAAGCCGATTATGACGGTCGCCAAGGCCGATTTGATTGAGCTCGGCATGAAGCCTGCGCAACGGTTTTTGTATGACTGGGTGCGTGGCTTTCTCCCTATCCCTCTTGTGGGGTGTTCTGTTGACCAGTTGTACCGCGCGTTCGAGCACTGGATGAAGCTGTATGGCGGCAAGTGGGCGCCGGATAAGACACAGTTCGGATCCACCGCAAAGAAGGCTATGGATATCCTGTCCGACAAGTTTAACTGCGGTGAGAAGATCATGATCAATAAGCCTGTGCGTCTGCCAAGTTCGTATGATGGTCAGACCATGGTGCGAATGTGGATACCGCGGACGGGGTCATGCTGTCCGAAGGAAGGTGAAAAATTGGGTGAGTGGGCTATTGGCGCAATTGATGCCTTTGAAATAGTGCTGCAAAAATATAAATCAGGAGAATCAGGTGTTTAGGTTCATTTTTTGTGTTACAGCGTTACAGCACTGTTACAGCAAAGTTACAGCTGGAACCCCTGTAGTTACGTATGTTACGGCTATTTCGACGCGCGCGCGTATAGAACGTTTTTTTATTAATTAACACCAGTAATATTTTTATATAAATTTTTTCGTTATTTGGAAAGTGCTGTAACGCCGTAACTTACGTAACTACAGGGGTTCCAGCTGTAACAATGCTGTAACTGCTGTAACAGAATAAAGGGTGGTTTATGGATAAGAAGATTACTGTGGATTATGTTCGGGTAAATTTTCCTCGGTGTGTTGCGTTTGCGGATGAATGCCGGCTGGTGTTTGGTGGTGGGGTGAAGTTGGTTTACGCAAGTGAGAATGGAAGGGAACTCGGCAAGCGGTTTGCTGGTGTTGAGGTATGCATGACTGATATTGATCTTACACCACCGCTTGAGTTGCGACGGAATCGTAAGTGATTGTGTGTTTGTTGATTAATTGTAAATTTAATGGAGCGGGTGATGATGATCGATGAGTCTGCGGTTATTTCCAGACTGGAACGATGGGCTAGAATCAAAATGCAATCCGGGGTCAAACTGGGCTATCCGCATGAATCTGCGTTTAGACGTTTAACCCCATCAGGCACGATTCCTTTAGTTGATCATGGTATCGAGACCGAGTTCCACCAAACCGAAGCGGCATTCAGGATGTTGCCTGAGATTCCACAACTGGTCATCCGTAAAGAATTTTTATCAACATGTCGCGATGAACCATCAAAAGCCCATCAGCTCGGTGTTTCCGTTAGAACTCTGAGGCAGTACAAACACAATGCATATCAAATGTTGGCGAATATTTTAAATATTCGCTTGACACATGGTGCCGAAAAGATTTATAAATCAGTTAATCTGTAAATAAATGCGTCCAGCAAGCAGCTGGAAGCTAACCAAACAAGCCGGAATCTAGCGATTTCGGCTTTTTTTATGCCTGTTTCAGCTCAAAGACCGTGTGGCCATCCTGGTTGCAATAAGTTGGTGAGAGGCGGAAATAGGTGCGAGCAGCATAGGGTTGCTGAAAAAATCAATCTTGATAGGGCTCGGGGCAATTCCGCTCAACGTGGTTACGATCGAAGGTGGCGTTTAGCTAGAGAGAGATTCCTGCAGGACCATCCGTTTTGTAACGAACATTTACAGAATGGAAAGCACGTTATGGCTACAGTCGTTGACCATAAAGTGCCGCACAGACTGTACGATGCGCGACAAAGCAAAGACCGGTTATCGATAGCCAGAGCCGAAAAATTGTTCTGGGATCGCAGCAACTGGCAATCATTATGCAAAGGGTGCCACGACAAAAAAACCTGGAAAGAAGATGGCGCGTTCGGTAGGGGCGGGTAAAAAGTCTGCGGGTTTCGTCCTGTTGACCGACCGCCTAGGTCCATTTTTACGGGATGTAATTTTCAAGGGGGGGGGGTACATCTCAAGGGGTGTCTATTTTTATGAGTAGTGTTCTTGAATTCCGGCGGCAAAATCAGAATAGAGTCCAGAACCGTGAAACCTCCCTTGACGGCGCGAATCCGGAAGTGGCGATACCTGATTGTCCTCCTCATTTAAAAAATGAAGCACTGGCGGAATATCACCGCATCGGCGAAGAATTAAAAAAACTGAACCTGATATCACGTATTGATCGTGCCGCGCTCGCAGGATATTGCAAGGCATGGGCTGAGGTCGTTTACTGCGAATTACGGATTGACGAAGAGAACGCGAACGATCCGAAAGGTCAAGCCGGGTTTATATCGTACACGCCAAACGGTTACCAGCAAATGTCGGTTTGGGTGCAGGTCAGAAACAGGGCCAGCGAACGCATGATGCAGTATTTAAAAGAATTCGGCATGACACCGCGGTCACGGCGTAGGGTATCGCATCTGGATAACATGCCGACGCTACCACTTGGCGACGGATGGGACAATCTCTAGGGGTATATACAGATCAAGCAATCAGCTATGCCAGATCGGTAATTTCCGGAGAAATTGCAGCATGCAAATGGGTTAAGGCGGCCTGCAGGCGGCAGCTGGATGATCTGGACTTCTGGTTAAATGATCCGGACTATGAATATGAATTTGCTGCAGACCAGGCGGAACATGTCTGCAGATTTATAGAGCTGCTGCCTCACATCAAAGGTAAATGGGTCGGCAGTAAAATAAAACTCGAGCCGTGGCAGCTATTTATTCTTACCACGGTATTCGGTTGGTACCACAAGAATGGGTGTCGCAGATACCGGATCGTCTACATTGAGGTTCCCAGAAAAAACGCAAAAAGCACGCTAACAAGCGGCGTATCTCTGTATATGCTCACAGCCGACGGCGAGCCTGGCGCTGAAGTCTATTCCGCCGCAACAACGGCAAAGCAAGCGCGGATTGTTTTTGATGTTGCAAAAAAGATGGCGGAACGTACCGCCGGGTTGCGCCAGCGGTATAGAGTTAAAGTGCTGGAACACAGCATCAAAGAAAATATCAACGGTGGGGAATATGTTCCACTGTCTGCCGAGGGATCCACGCTCGACGGCTTGAACATACATTTTGCATCGGTCGATGAATTGCACGCGCATAAAAGCCGAGCGGTATACGACGTGCTTGATACCGCAACCGGAGCCCGTGCGCAGCCGCTGATATGGAGCATCACAACAGCCGGAGACGATCGTAGCGGAATATGTTACGAACAGCGCGATTACATAATAAGTGTGTTGAATGGAACGCTGCTCAGGCATGATGGCCTGGGGTATCCAGTAAAAGGTAATGTTGCGAACGATGACAGCTACTTCGGTATTATCTACACGATAGATGATGACGACGACTGGAGTGATCCGGCATGCTGGGTAAAGGCAAACCCGAATTACAACATATCAGTTTATGAGGGCGACTTCAGAAGGGGTGCGCTACATGCGGATCGCATACCTGGCGCGCGCAAAAATTTTAAAACCAAACGCCTGAATGTCTGGGTCAACTCATCGGTAGATTGGATGGATATGCGCAAATGGGAAGCCTGCGCAGATGACACGATTGATATCAAAGATTTTGAAGGTGAGAAATGCTGGACGGGTATGGATCTGGCGGAAAAAAATGATTTCGCGGCAACCGTCACTGTATTCTGGAGAAATGGGCACCTGTACATATTCCCGCGGCTGTATCTCAACAACGATGCAATCGAATCATCAAAAACAGCTGAACTGATAGCATGGCGCGACCAGGGATACATCATCGGCAACGAAGGTGACGTGACAGATTTTGATCGGGTTCGGGAAGATCTGCTTGAAATACGAGATAACCACGATCTGCAGGAAGTCCCGTTCGATCGGGCAATGGGTATGTATTTTATAACCAAGCTGGTAAATGAAGATGGCATGCCGATGGTTGAAATGAAACAAGGGCCGGTGGTATTCCACCCGGCTGCGGTAGAGCTGGAAAACCTTGTGCTTGAACGCAAACTTCATTTCAAACCGAATCCTGCATTTTCCTGGATGATCAGCAATGTCATGATGTCTGAACCGTCAAGATTTTCCGGATTGAGAAGCCCGCATAAAGGCAATGCGGCACGAAAAATAGACGGGCCAATTGCATTACTTATGGCCATAGCGCGCGCAGTGCTGGATGAAGAACGCGGCAGCATGGATGAATTCCTGGAAGATCCAATCTACGCATAAATGAATTTTATTTTTTCGGTTGCAAAATGGTTCGGCTTCGGCAGTCGCGCATTGAATCAGCATGCGGGCATACAGGACACCAGGCCATCAACCCCCTTGGTTGGTGGCACGCCGGCAGTCAATGTTGATGCAGCGCTGCAGATATCCACGATCTGGGCGTGCGTATCATTGTTATGCCGCATCATCTCAACACTGCCGATCATGGTCTACACGCAGAATAATGGACAGCGTGAACTGGCGCGCGATTCTGCGCTGTGGCAATTGCTGCATGAGTCGCCGAACATACTGATGACGCCAGCGGAGTTCTGGACAGCATTAATACTGAATATGGGTTTTCGTGGCAATGCGTATGCGCGCATAGACCGGTCAGCTAACGGCGAAGCCTATTCGTTGTGGCCGATGCCTGCGGACCAGGTTGAAGTGGACGTGATTGATAATAATAGCGTCGTTTATTACTACCGGATTGGTAATAATGTGGCGGTCCTTTCTGTCGACAGTGTATTACATATCAAAGGACTGGGTAATGGGGTAAAGGGGCTCGATACACTCGAATACATGCGTGCCACGACAGCGGAGGCGAAGAATTCTCAAAGCGCAGCGAACAAACTATTCATGAATGGCGGCAAGCCCACCGGTGTGCTGATGGTTGATAATCTGCTAAAGAAAGAGCAGCGTGAAAAGGTCAAGCAGAATTTTGCCGAAATGGCGGAAGACAGCACATCAAGATTATTTGTTCTTGAAGCAAACATGAAGTACCAGCAAATCAACATATCACCTGAAGATATGCAGCTGTTGGAAACACGGAACTTCGGCGTCGAGGAAATCTGCCGCTGGTTTGGTGTTCCTTCTGTTTTGATTAATCATAACAATGCAACGACCTGGGGCTCCGGGGTTAAAGAGATTATCGACGGTTTTTTTAAAACCACAATCGGACCTGCACTGGTCAACATACAGCAATCGATCAGAAAACGCGTTCTGACCAGCGGGCAGCGTGCTCGCTTTACTGTGGAATTTAATGCCGATGCGCTGCTTCGCGCAAATATCAAAGACCGCATGGAGGTCTATTCTAAAGCTGTGCAGAACGGACTCAAAACGCGCAACGAATGCAGGCAGCTTGAAAACGATCCGCCGGTTGAAGGTGGCGATGAGCTCACGGCGCAGATCAACCTTGCGCCACTCAATATGCTTGGAAAGATAAAACCGGTAGGAGGTGGAAATGTTACAGAAGACGCTATTGCTCAGTGAGTGCCAGATCAAAGCTGACGGGAACAAGGGTAAATTCAGTGGCTATGCATCGGTATTCAATCAGATAGATACCTATGGGGATACGATCCTACCTGGAGCATACAAAGACACACTCGCAGTCAATGGGATGCCGAAAATGTTCCTGCAGCATGAATCATGGGAACTACCAATCGGCAAGTGGCTGACAGCAGAAGAGGACGATCACGGATTATTCGTAGACGGTGAACTCACGTTAGGCATGGTACGCGCAGATGATACCTACGCAGCATTAAAACATGGCACGCTGGATGGGCTATCGATCGGATATAGACTGAAGGCTCAGGACTATAAATACAATGCGGAAACGGATGGATTGATCATTGAAAAAGTATCGTTCCTCGCGGAAGTCAGTCCGGTTGTATTTCCAGCTGATCGTTCGGCCCGCATCGATCTTGGATCTGTAAAAAGCGAATTGAACGAAATTGAAACAGTAAGAGATTTTGAGTTATTCCTGCGGGATGCAGGAAATCTCAGTAAAGGGTTGGCAGGTGCGATAGTCAACCGCGCAAAAATCGTATTCGGTCAGCGGGATGCTGATGATGAGGTGGACGTGAGGGCATCGCAAGAACTGGAAGAAGTGCTTAATCGCATCAACCGGAAAGTTTCTAACTTAACACTTAAAGGATAGAAATGTCTGACCAACTGGAAAAACTCATTAAATCAATGGAAGGCATCGAAGCGAAGATCAGCGATTTCGATACCAAAGCATCCGAGGAAATAAAAAATATCGGCAAAGTTACGCAAGACACTGCCGGAGCACTGAAGACCCTTGGCATTAAACAGCAAGAACTGGCCGATGAAGTGCTGCAGCTTAAACAGCGTGGCGTTCCTATCGATGATTCCTCAACGTTAACCGCGGGCGGCTGGGGTGATCAGTTTGTCAAGTCCGACGAATACACCGGGCGTTTGCATATGATCAAAGGCAATCGCCAGTTCGGGTCAATAGGGTTCGAAGTCAAGAACACATTGACCGGATCCGATGCTACCGTTGTACCCGACCGCAGGCCCGGTATCGTTCCTGGCGCATTTGCGCCGTTAACGCTGGAATCGTTCCTGCCCAGCTTACCAACATCCAGCAATGCCATTGAGTTTACCAAAGAGAATGTTTTTACAAACAATGCGGCTGAAGCGGCAGAAGGTGTTGCAAAAGCTGAAAGTGCGTTGACGTGGACTTTGGTCAATTTACCGATTTCCACAGTAGCGCACTGGATCAAGATCAGCCGTCAACTGGCGTCTGACAATGCCGCGCTGGCTGCTTACGTGGATACGCGTATGCGCTACGGTGTGAACAGAAAAGTTGAAACGCAACTGGTATCTGGCGATGGTACAGCACCGAATATCAGCGGTATCCTGGATGCGGGCAATTTTACTGCACACGGATATGCTAATGCAGACCTGGGTACCGTGTTGAAAAAACTGGTATTGATCCGGAAAATCATTGGTGACCTGCAGGCTGCGGGAGATGATCCGGATGGCATACTGCTGAATCCCGCGGATTGGGCGCAGATCGATATTGATTTGTTTACCACGGCAGCGGGGCAGAGTTTGCGTACCGTCAACGAGGCGGGTCAGCCGGTATTGTTCGGCAAGCCTGTTGTTACGTCGGTCGGCATGACTGCGGACCAGTTTGCTGTTGGCAACTTTGCAATGGCCTGCACGGTATACAACCGTGAGGGGGTTGTCGTGGAGATGTCGGACAGCGATTCGGACAACTTTACCAAGAACCTGATCACGCTGCGCGCCGAAAGGCGTCTGGCGCTTGCAACCGAGCGCCCCGCAGCTATCAAAGCTGGTGATCTGACGCCCGCATAATTTTTACTGATCTGCAAACAAAGGCCGCGTGTGCGGCCTTTTTTATTGGGTAAACAAAAATGAGTGAATTGGTACGAGTAAAAATCAAAGGCATGGTAATCACGGCGCAATACGGGACATTAACATCCGGTCAGATATTGCGTACCAGCCGTGAATTTGCGCAGCACCTGGTTGAACAATGCAACGCCGCTGAATACATGGATGTTGATGATCCGGATGCCGAGGCTAAAGCCAAAGCCAAAGCGGAAGCAGAAGAAAAGGCCAAAGCTGATGCCGAATTGAAAGCAAAGCAGGAAGCAGAAGCGAAAGCCAAAGCGGAAGCAGAGAAAGTAAAAAACGCACAGGCTAAATAAGTTTGCATGGCCATCATTGTTGTAACACCGCCCGCCGAATACCCGGTAACTGTTGCGGAAATGCGGGACTGGCTCAGGGAAACAGTAGCGACAAGCCAGGATAATGTAATTACCAGCAATATTGCCGCTGCCGTCGATTTGTTCGAGGGTGAGACCGGATGCAAGCTGATCACTCAAACACTTGAGCAGACGCTTGATAACTTCCCCGATGCAATAGAACTGGAGTGCGTCCCAGTGACTGTTGTCACCAGTATCAAATTTGATGACGCAAACGGGGTTGAGCAAACACTGTCAGCACTGGATTACAGTCTCGACAATGGCAGTCCGGACAAAGGCTGGATTGTCCCGGTGTCCGGAACAATCTGGCCGGAAACCTACGATGCGATTAACACGGTGCGTGTGCGTTTTGTCGCGGGCTATGGCGCCGCTTCAGTCGTTCCTGAAGATATAAAAAACTGGATCAAGGCACACGCCGCCGATCTGTACCAGGGGCGTGGAACCATTGATCAATCGAGCGTTGTTAATCATCCGTACTTTAGGCGCGTGTTGGCGAAATACAGGACATACCGGTAATGGCGGAACCAGGATTCGGCGAACTCAACCGTAAAGTAACGATTGAGCAACTGACACAGGGAAAGGATTCGGAAGGCGGATTGACTGAAAGCTGGTCTGCATTCGCTGCGGATGTCTGGGCAAAAGTCGACAATTATTCCGGCAATGAACCATCGATCACGAAACATGGCGGGCAGCCCGGCGTGTCCCGCGTGCTGTTCGTGATCCGCTATATGTCCGGCGTAACCAGCGCGATGCGCATTGTTTATAACAGCAAATACCACGCAATCAAACATGTGAGCAACTATAAAGAGCAAAACCGGTGGCTCTATATCGATTGTGAAACCGGCAAAAATACCGGGCATTAATAGAGGAGAAAAAAATGGCTGATGAGGTTTTCAATATTGCAAAAGGCGCGTTCGCTGAAAAAATCCGGGATTCCGCGTCGAGTGTGGGCATTCTATTGCTCAAGACGGCAGAGTCTGACGCGACATTGCGCGATTACGACACCGTTGCCGCGATACTGGCCGGATCAAATACTGAGGCGGATTTCACCAATTACGCACGCAAGACAGGAATAACCGGAACCGTAACGGTAGACAACACGAACGACCGCGTTGACTGCGATATTCCGGACCAGACATGGTCGTCCGCCGGTGGCGCATCGAACAATACGCTGGCCAAGGCTATCGTGTTCTACCAGGAATCTGCAGCCGATTCAGGCCGTGTACCGCTCACGCATCATGATTTTGCTGAAACCACAACCGGCAGCGATATCACCCTGCAGGTCAACGCATCCGGTTTCGCGCGCGCAGCATAACTAAGCATTACGGAAAACAGGAGAAATAACGCAATGAGAAAAGCACAATTACCCGCCTGGGCAACGGCGATTGCGCCCGGAAAAATAGAAATCCAGGCATCACAGTTTTATCCGGAATGGCTGGGATTGCTGGGTGTAACTGAAGATCAGATCACGCAGTACGATCTTGAATGCGCATTCCAGTGCGCAAAGATGGATATCCAGTTTGCCGTAGCGGGAACCGATCTGATGCCGAAAGAAGGCGGCGCGCTTTGCATTTTTGTCAAAGATAACGATAAAGAGACCGATAAATGGGCGCAGAAAAAATACCCTCCCGGAAAAGGCATCCAAGCTGCGGCGCAAGGACATGAAGCGCGGAAACATTACAAACGTATTCGCCAGGTGCCAAGTATATAAACATGGCGATACAAATGACCAATGCGCACCGCAGGCGCATGATTCACGAAGCTGAGTCCGCTATCCTGAATTTGCAGGAAGCCCTGGCGACGAACGCGCAAACGCATAAGCAATGGGCTGTTGATGAAACGATACCGCTGCAGGCATTGCAG
This sequence comes from uncultured Nitrosomonas sp., assembly GCA_964612715.1. Taxonomy (GTDB): domain Bacteria; phylum Pseudomonadota; class Gammaproteobacteria; order Burkholderiales; family Nitrosomonadaceae; genus Nitrosomonas. Next base: position 35,839 of record CAZTCY010000006.1, read on the forward strand.
CAATATATAGCAAGCATGATTAACTCAATGAATGCGACGCGTGCGAAGTTGAGAACATTCCGTGACGTCATCATTCCTGCAGATAGTGAAATCAGCAATGTTGGCGGCCTGATCGGTTTGTCTGTTGCGGATGTCGACGCGCTTGGCCAAGAGATTGCCGGGTACATAGATACATACGCCGAGATGCCGAAAACATCTTATGCCGAAATCATCGACGCATGCGACTACCTGATTGCGAATGTCAATAAAACGCCGTCGGTTTGGGATGAGATAGAGCCGTGACATTTCCACAGGGGTGCAACTTCCGGGCAACACTCGGTCATGCGACGGACGGGGCGGGCGAGGCGTTCATCGATAAAACGACGACATATCCGTACACTACAGCACAAGGGAACAATACAGGGTACGACTCTGGTTTTCTGCCAACCGACTCGCGCGACAGGGATAACTCGTATGACCGCCGGATCACCGGGCATCATGCAGCATCCAGTCCAGCGGTAGCGCGCTTCAGGGTCGATCTTCCCGGGCCAGGCAACTACGATATTGAAATGGGCAGCATTGAAACCGCAGGCGGCAACGCAACGATCGACATCTATGACAACACAACATTGCTTGCGACACTTGCGAACAATGTTGCTGTCAGTAATACACTAGTCTGCGACGCGACCGGCGCAACATACAGCCCGGCAAACTGGCCAGCAAATCAATCCGCGGTTAATTTGTCGTTCAGCTCGAGCATTATGCGCGTGTACATTCGCGACGGTGGCGGCGGTTTCTGGGGCGTTATATCACATCTCAAGATTGCGGGCACTGGCGGCGGTGGCGGATTAACCGTTTCAATCGGACAGGCAGCGGAAGCAAACAGCGCATTCGCGCTCTCACGCTCGAAATTCCGCCAGATCGGATTATCCGGCGAAACCGATTCGGCATTTTTGTTGAGCAGCAAAAAAACGCGGAGCATAAACCAGGCATCGGAATCCGGTACCGCAAGGAGTTTCTTGTCTGCAAAACTGCGCATTGTTCTGCAAGCTATTGAAACAGACACGGCTTTTGAACTATCCGGCACCAGCGCGGTTGCGGTCGGCCAGGCTGTGGAAACGGATGTAGCGTTTGCCGTGGCAAGCGCAAAGCTGCGTACTATCCTGCAGGCGGTTGAATCCGATGCGGCTTTCCAGGTTACCTGGGCAAAGTTTCGCGCAATCGGTTTGGCCGCCGAAACAGATACCGCATTTGCTATGGCAACGGTTGGCAGTATACCAATCGGATTAGCAACTGAGGTGGATACCGCGCGGATTATCACGCGGCTCAAAACACTGGGCATTGACCAGGCGAATGAAACCGATAGCGGATTCACCGTTACCCGGCTGAAAACGCAGCACATCGGCCTGGCGCAATCCAGTGAAACCGCGTTTGATTTTATTGTCAGCAAACATAGGGCCATCGGGCAGGCGCAGGAGACCAATTCGGCAATGCCGTTTTCGGCAGACGGCAGCATCACCGTGCTGATTGGTGTCGCTGCCGAATCGGACAGCGCGTTTGCATTCGGGCGCAACAAAACCATTTTGATTGGTCTGGCTTCGGAATCGGATACGGCCTTTGATATGTCATCGGTCATGAGCGGATCAGTCGGTCAGGCGGTTGAATCGGACGCGGCACTTGCATTCACGCGCGCAAAAAATAAATTCATAGGCCTGGCAATCGAAACAGACACAGCATTGATACTCACATCCGACAGCGTGATAACAGTACGTGCGCCGTCAGGCTCAGGCTATGCGCCCGGCCGCGTGATCAGCGTCAGACCGGCGCAGCATTATCCCAAACGATACCACTAAATATGACTGTAAAAATTGAAGGCATCGGCGAACTGCAAAAAATGTTCGCCGGGTTGCGTGACGACATGAAGTTTAAGACAGCGCAGCGCATGGTTGCGAGCGCAGGCAGTGTATTGAAGAAAGAGGCGGCCTCGATTGCGCAGTCGAAGGGCTTGAAAAAATCGGGCGCGATGATTCGCAACATTGCAATTAAGCGTGAGAGGAAAGCGCCTGAAGGTGTTACGCAATACCATCTAGGTGTGCGTCACGGCAGGCATTTGGGTAATGGCAAAAAGGTTATCAAATACCTGGCGCTCAACAAGCGAGGCCGCGTCGTAACCCGTCGCGAAAACGACCCGTTTTATTGGTGGTTTATTGAATTCGGTACCAAATATATACAAGCGCACAGATTCGTTCAGCAGTCGCTAGAAAACAAACGCGCCGAAGCCATTGCTGCAATGGAAAAGCGGCTGCAGCAAGACATCGAAAAAGCCAACCGCACCGCAATCTAACCCATCATGACTATCGGATCCGCCATCAACGCGGCACTGTCCACCGTGCTGGTGAATACTTACGCCATAGAACTGCCGGAAAACCCGTCATGGCCTGCGCTGGTTTTTGAAATCGAATCGGAACGTGAGCAGGGCTGGACCACTGGCGCGGAGTATGAGCAGCACATCATCACAGTCAATATCCTGTCCACAGCAAAATCACAGATCGCATCACTCAGAACGCAGGTCGATGCGGCAATTCGTGCTCTGGATGGATACATGGGCCTGGAAGACCACGGCGATGCAGATTACGAAGACGATGCGCGCGTGTATGCGTATTACATGAATTTCAGAATCAGAACACGGGAATTAACCTGACGGAGGTGTAAAAAATGGCAGACAAACTCATGCGCAACGTTGCGCTGTTGATTAAAAAACATACGTCCTATGATACCGATCCGGTACCGGCCGCAGCCAATGCAATTCTTGCGCAGGTATCCAATGCCCAGCCGGTTGCCACGCAATTTGAGGAGCGCAATACGGTAAAAGGTTTCCTGGGTTCCAGTGGCAGTATTCAGGTTGCCGCCTGGTCGACTATTACCGTGCAGTTCGAGTTGGCCGGATCGTCCGCAGCAGGTATATTGCCGCCGTGGTCTGTATTGCTGGAGGCCTGCGGTATGGATGCCGTAGCAACAGCATCAACAGATGTGGTATTTACACCGGTATCGACTGGATTCGAGGCTGTGGCGATTTATTATTACCTAGACGGCTTGCTGCATAAAATGCTGGGCGCGTTCGGCAATCCGACATTCACAGCCAACTCGCGCGGTATCCCGGTCTGTTCGATCGATTTCACCGGACTATACAGCGCAACGGCGGATGCGTCGATCCCGGGCAGCATCGATTATTCCGCATTCCAGATCCCGCAGGCGGTGAATAATACGAACACGATCGACTTTACGCTGCACGGCGCATCACCGGTCATGGATACGTTTTCGCTGAATTTCAATAATACCGTGGTTTACCAGAATATGGTCGGCGAGGAGCGCGTATCGATCACCGACCGGCGCATGAGTGCGAATGTATCATTCAAAATGACATCCGTCGCATCCAAAGCCTGGCACAACATCGTTCAGTCCGGAGTGACGGGAGTACTCGCACTCGAGCACGGCACGGTGGCGGGCAGCACATTCAACTTCGACGCGCCAGCCGTGCAGCTTAAAGACCCGAGCTATTCGGATAAAGACGGCGTGGTCATGCTCAACCTGGGCATGGACCTGCTGCCGGATGACGGTAACGACGAATTGATCATCACAATTACCTAACACCATTTTCCCGACGCCGGGAAAATGATTGCAGTAAACAGTCGTAGTCACCACTGCAAGCTCATGCCGCCGGGCGTTAAACCTGGCGGCATTTTTTTGGAACTGGAGAAAACATGGCATTCAGACTCGCGCAGAACCCGACATTCAAAACAACCATCATCGTTCACACGCTCAACGAAAAATGCGGCTATGACAAAAGCTCATTCGTCGCCGAATTCAAGCGGCCATCAATGAAGCGGTTTGAAAAGGTCAAAGATGATGACGTGCTGTTGCGTGACTACATTCGTGATGAACTGGTCGGCTGGTCTGATCTGAAAGGTGAAGATGGCGAAGATATTTCATTCACACCGGAAAATGTCGATGCGCTGTTTGATATCACTGAAGCGGTCAACGCGATGATCGACCAGTACATCGTTGCAATCAAAACCGCGCGTGAAAAGAATTTAAAAAAGTAGCCCGTGCCTGGGCCGGTGAAAACAACAGCAGAATCGCGATTGACAATGACGCGGTAAAAAGCCTCATCGCATCCGGCGCGCCGGATCACGTTATCGACGCAGTACGCAGCAAGCTGGAAACAAATCAGGATTGCGACGTATGGCCGGACAACTGGCGTTCATGGGTTTTCTTCATGACCGTGCAAACGCAATGGATCATTGCCCCGATGGGCGGCTATGCCGGGCTGAATTATGCCGCGATTGAATCGGCAATGGATATGTGCGGCATCAAAGCGATGCACAAAAAACGGATATTCCGGGATATCAGAATCATTGAATACGAAGTGTTGGATACGATAAAGGATCAGAAAAGATGAGCGCATTGGGCAGACTTGTCGTACAGCTCGCGCTGGACCATGCCGAATACACCAAAGGTCTTGATCGCAGCAGCCAGGAAGCGCTGAAGTTCGCCTACCGGACACAACGGTCATTTGACCAGGCGGCGGATAATGTCAAGAGTTTCGCCACGCGCTCCATCGCCCAGTTCGGCGCGTTCGTCAGCGCGGTTGCCGGTATCGGCGCATCGTTCAAGGCCGCGCTGGAGTTTGATCGGGAACTGGTCAATGTTTCAACCTTGATGGATACCGCAGCGGGCAGCGCTGAAGCTCTGGGGGGGAAAGCACGGGAATTGGCGGTTCAGTTCGGTAGTCTGCCGGTCGATCAGGTCAAAGGTTTTTACGAACTTTTTTCGGCCGGTGTTTCCGATACCACTAAGGCCACCGAAATACTGACAGCAGCTAATAAACTGGCTGTCGGCGGTGCAACTGATGTGATGACCGCGCTCAGCGGACTGACTTCCGTCATGAGCGCATACGGCGACAAGGCAGGCACGGTAACAGACATATCAGATGCATTCTTTGTGGCTGCGAAAGCCGGAAAAACATCGATCGGAGAAATGGCATCAGAGATTGGTAAAGTCTTGCCAATTGCCAAGGGATTGAATATCAGTTTTGACGAGCTGACGGCCTCGGTTTCCGCGCTAACCAATGCAGGCGTTACAACGCAAAAGAGTATCACCGGTATTACAGCGATACTCGGATCAATTGCCAAGCCAACGAGTGAAGCGGTGAAGTTTTCAGAACAGCTTGGAATTGAATTTAATGCTGCGGGATTGCAGGCAAAAGGGTTCGCCGGGTTTCTTAATGATGTGTTGGATCGCACGAATGGCAGCACCGCGGCACTGGCGAAATTGTTTGGTGGAACACAGGCATTAATTCCGATGATGTCAATGGCCGGCGGGGCCGGCAGGGATTTCGCCGCCATTTTGCGCGACATGATCGAAAAAGCCGGCGCCACGGAAGCGGCATTTAACAAAGCGGCCGATTCGCGCGGTTTTAAAATCGACAAGCTTATGGCATCGATCAATTCTGCTGCCCTGACGCTCGGCGGTACATTAGCTGACGTATTGGCTCCGGCTGCAGAATGGGCCGCAATAAAACTCGATAAGTTATTCGGCGCGAAACAGGAGCTCAGCGGAATCCAGAAAAAAGAAGCCGAACTGGCATCGTTGCGTAAAGAGCTTGCTGCGCTGAGCGAGCCGACAAGCGTTCCCATCCTTAATGATATCTATAGTAATTTTTTCCCCAATAAACGCCAGGCAGATTTACTCGCGCAACGAATAGAAGACGGCGAAGAAGATCTCAAACGTTTGGTCGCAGCATTTAAAGAGACAACCAAGGAATCGAAAATCACGGCTGATTCGGTGGATGAATTATCCGATGTGTTCGGCGACGGATTGTCGGGTAAAACCAAAAAAGCGCGGGATGTTGCCCAGGAATTTATCGACGCGATAAAAAAACAGGCATCCGAAGCGGGAAAAACCGCAATCCAGATCAAACGCATGGAAGCCGCACAGCTCGGTGTGCTCGATGCTGTAGAACCCTATCTGCGAATCATCGAAGCCCAGGCAATCGCCGAAGAAGACCTGCGCATATCGCGGCAAAAACAGGCTGACGATCTGCGCAGAATCGAGCAGCTCACAAATTCAGTCCGAACAAAACAGGAAATTTACAATGACACCGTAAAAGAACTGGATGATTTGCTGTCCAAAGGGCTGGGCATGGAAGCGTACAACCGCGCACTGAAAGATGCGGAGGATCAGCTGGCAAAATCAGAGTCATCTTCGCTGGATCGTACGCGCAATTTCTGGGATACGAACGAACAGATTTGGATCCAGGGCGTGCGTAATGTTCAAACATCGTTATCCAATGGTCTGTTCAACGTATTCGATGACGGATTGTCCGGCATGGTCAACGGTGTTAAACGCGCCGTAGGTCAGATGATTGCCGAATTCGCATCAATCAAGATCCTGCAAAGCACTGGCATTGCTGGATTGCTTGGGCTTGGCAGCACGGCAGCAATGGCTGGTGCTGGATCGTCCACCGGCTCTTCTGCGCTGGATATTGCCGGTATGTTCAATGCCGGATTTGGCCTGCCCAAATTGATCGGTTCAGGCATATCCGGACTTGGCAGTCTAACCGGCAGCGGATCATTAACGGCATTCGGTCAGGCGTTCGGTGGTGATGCAATTGCGGCATTCGCCGGTGGCGCCGGATCGATTGGGGCGTCAATTGGTTCCGCATTTTCGGCGGTGGCCGCGCCTGCTGTAGCGCTACTCGCTGTTGATCAAATCGGCAGGCTGTTGGCGGGCAACCGGACAACCGGGACATTTGCCGACAAAATCCCGGTTATTGGTGGTTTTGCCGGAGCACTTTTCGGCCGCGGGCCGCTCACATTCCAGGAACAAACATTGCAAGGTGCTGTTTCGGCGGGTGGATTTTCTGGCGCGCTGATCGATCGATATAAAGCCGGCGGCAGCGTGTTTAAAGGATCAAAAACCGACAACATCATATTGGACACGGATACCGGTGCGCTACTCAATCAATTCGGCGATTTCCGCGAGGGCGGCATATCGAGCAAGCTGCAGCCGGTCGCCGATCAGCGCAGTAAGGATGCGATTGAAATCGGTAAATTGCTCGACGAGAGTTTCGGCGCGATTGCCAGCACGTTGCGCAACACGGCTGATAATCTGGGCCTGACAACCGAAGGGCTGGACAGCTTCAACGCCGAGCTGAGACTGGTATCCGAAAAAGGCCAGGCGATCACGCAGGAGCAGATCAGCGCTGAGATTGCGCGCATCAGTGATGCAATGATAGCAACATTGCTGCCGAACATTGCAGAGTTGGCCAAGTCCGGCGAAACGTCGGCAAATACGTTGATCCGGCTGAATACGCAATTCAACGTACTCCAATCCGCTGCACAGCTATTCGGCAACACGGCAGAGCAGGCGGCCGAAAAAGTCCGCGCGCTTGGGCTGGAAGGCCAAACCGCTTTTCTCGATAGCCTGGGCGGTGTGGAAAATGCCGCTGCTGAGATACAGCAGTTCTACGATACAGTATTCACGGACGCGCAAAAACTTGATGTAACAAAAACAAGAATACTCGATGTGCTCCAGCCGCTCGGTGTTGATTTTATCCCGACGCTCGAGCAGCTTTACAGTGCCGTGCAGAGCGGCAATCCGCAATTGATAAAAGCTGCGCTTCAAGTTGATGGCCTGGTTGTTGAGTTTAACCAGCTGGCCGAATCACTCAATCCGGCCACGGATGCAATCGCAGAACAAAACAATGTGTTGCGCGAGCGTGACTCTCTGGAGTTGCGCTTATTGCAAACTCAGGGCGACACTGCGGCATTACGTATGCGCGAACTGGATGCGCTGGAGCCGGCAAACCGATCAATACTTGAGCGCATCTTTAACCTCGAAGACGAAAAAACGGCAGCCGAACGCGTTGCCAGTCAGCGGCTTTCACTTGAAGCGCAGCTATTGCAATTGCAAGGCAATACAGCCGCATTGCGACAACGTGAACTGGATGCGCTCGAGCCGGTAAACCGATCAATTCTTGAAAATATTTTCGCGCTTCAAGATCAAAAAGCAGCAACAGACGCAGCCGCACAGGCAGCGGAACGCGCGACCAGTCAGCGATTTTCGCTGGAAACACAGCTGCTGCAATTACAGGGCGATACGGCTGAATTGCGCAGACGCGAACTTGGCGCGTTGGATCCAGCAAATCGATCAATACTCGAACGCATCTTTGCGCTGCAAGACGAGAAACAAAAAAGCGACGAATTGAAGCGAAGCCTGGGCGAATCGATGTCCGCGTTTGATCGGTTTGTCAGTGCTGAGCGCAGCAACATAGAGGCTCATTTTGGAACATTGATGCAGGCCGTTGATGACTCTATCCGCGACGCCTCGTCTTCTGTATCTGGTTTGCAATCCGTTGTTGGTGGACTGCAAAGTGATATCAACAAAATAGCCGGCATCAGCATCAGCGACGCCCAAACGCGCATCCGCGCCGAAATCAATGCTGCGCGCAGCGGCAATATCATTGATCTTGATCGTATACGGGATGCGATTACGACAATATCCGCACGTGATGACAGCGGATTTTCGACGCGCGAGGAATTCGAACGGGCTCGGGGTCGGGATGCCGGATTGCTGATTGATTTGAACGATGTTGCGATGTCGCAATTATCCGCCGCCGAAAGTTCATTGAGTCTGCTGGAATCTCAAAAATCATTGCTTGAGCAACAACTTGAAAATGAAATAACCGCGCTTGCAAAAATATCGGATAACACACGCTCCCAGGTTGATGCGATCCTGGGCGTGGACACAACGATCAATAAATTACTAGGCGGCAAATCCCCGTTTGTTGCGTCAATACAATCTATGGCGCAATCGATCATATCGATAGCGAAGGCATCGAAGGCTGATGACGGTATACCGAGATTCGCCGCGGGAGGATTGCACTTCGGTGGGTTGCGTATTGTCGGCGAACGCGGGCCGGAACTGGAATATACCGGCCCCAGCCGGATAATCAGCAACAGCGATCTAAACAAGATCTCTGGACAGCAGATCATAGTCAACGGCGCGCAAAAAGAAGACATCGAGAAACTGCTGATTGTTGCGCGGGAAATATCAGAATCGACAAGGAAAGCAGCGGATTTGCTCACACGCGTAACGCGTGACGGCGAATCGCTCGCAACGAGCGCGGCATGATCACCTGGAAACCACTCACGATCCGCGCGGCACAACTCAACAGCTCTACCGTGCCGTATCCAGACACCGGTGAAACGGCATGGGTTACGGCCACATCATACGTGGCAGGCAATACCGTGTCATACACGATTGATGGCCTGATCCGGAAATTTGAGTGTAAAACCAATCACACAAGCAGCGCATCCAATGCGCCGAGAGCGTATCCGGATGAAAACGCGCAGTGGCTCGATCTCGGCGCGGTAAATCGTTACGCCATGTTCCACCTTGAGTGGGACGCACAAACGGTCGCCACTTCTCCACTGGTTGTTGAGTGCACGCCAGGCGAACGTTTCGGCGGGATTGCGGTCAGCAATGTCGACGCCGACAGTGTGCAAATTGAAGTTCTTGACGGCGCAACAGTGCTTTATGACCAGACACGCGAGCTAAAAAGCAGGAATGTTTTCGGCTGGAAAGATTGGTTATTTCAGCCTTTTCGTCAGATCCGAAATCATCTGATTCTTGATCTGCCATCGTTGACCTCAGCTACGTTGAGGCTGACTTTTGTGAAAGCCTCTGGCACCGTAAAAGTTGCCGCGGTGTGCATCGGCATGCCGTTTGAGCTGGGCAAAACACAATACAAAGCGCGGTCTCGGCGGATCAATTTTACGCAGTTTTCAAGAGACAATTTTGGCAACGTGAAAATAACGCCACGACGGAGCATACCGAAAGTAACTGCCACGGTGGTTTTTAAAAAAGAGAAGTTGAATCAGATCAGGGGATTGGTAGACGAATTAAACGGTGTGGTAACAGTCTGGTCCGGGCTCGCGAATCCTCTTGACGGCTACTTCGGCGCGCTTTTTCTGATCGGCGTTTACAGGGACGAAGAATGGTCTATCGATTTTCCGAATGAGGGATTTTTGAATTTAGAAATTGAGGGCATATGACAATAGAAGAATTTGACGGCGCAGTCCCGTCCAGTACCGATCCGGATAATTTCGACGCCAGGGCGGATGCTGCGTGGGCGTGGCTTGTTGGTGTTGTGCCGCAGATAAATGAGACTGTAGCCACGCTGAATTTCGCGTCTACGACATCAACCAGCGGCAGCAGTTTGAGCATCGGCACCGGATCGAAGGCGCTGAATACCCAGGCTGGGAAGTCTTTTTTTCCTGGGATGTGGGTGATCGTATCAAGTGTAGGGGGTGTAACGAACTTCATGGTTGGTCAGGTTACTGCATACGATTCAAGTTCGGGCGGAATGGATATAACTGTGCACTTCAAAAATGGCTCGGGTGCATACAGTAACTGGATAATTGGCATCGCAGCAGCACGAAATCTGGAAACGACAACCGACGAGATAATATTAAGAGCGGCCAACGGTGCAGGATCGACGAACACACTTGTGAGGAAGTACACAACAATCGAGATAGCGACCGGAACTTCGATGACCTACGAAAACTCAGCATCGCTCGGCGCATCGATTACGATAAACGAATCAGGCATTTACGCATTCACGGTAATCGATAATGCGAATTTCTCAATCAGACGCAATTCGATAGCGTATGACAATTCCAGCGCTGCGTCGTTGTGTCTCGGTACAGGAATTCAGAATACATCTACAGTCGTCGTCCACTGTGTCGCGACTGACGTTATACGGGTTGTTACGTCGTCTTTATCAGGTACGACGAACACAGAGGCTATGTTCAGGGCGAAGAGGATTTTATAATGCAGACGTATAGAATTTTAGTTAATGCGCCATCAGGCATGCAGGAAATCGTAACCGTTGCCGAATCGGGATTGTACTTCGACAGCGCACGCATACTCTGGGATGAGCGCGCAGACGGCGAGCTGCCGGATGTTACGCTGGGCAAGATGCAGCGCAACGGCGATCAGTTAACCATGTTGGATGATTATCTACCCGAGCATGCCGCCGCATCAATCCCGCACGAAATCACAATGCGCCAGGCCGAATTAGCGCTTGGCGAATCCGGCTATTTATCGGCGGTGGAAGCGTGGGTTGAATCTGTTGGCGAGGATCTTAAAAGTTACTGGCGCAGATCGACGACAATCAAGCGAGATCATCAATATGTAGAAGATGCACGGATTGAGCTCGGATTAACCAAAGAACAGATGGACCAACTGTTTATTTTGGCGGATACGAAGGAAAAATGACTGGGATGGAGGATTGATTGTGTACAGCGGACCCGACCGCCGCGACCAGTCGGAATGCCCATTGACCGCGCGGCAAGCATATCAAATCTTGGATCGATTGGATCAACTGATCGAAAAGCAGGATGAGAATGCCGCGCAGCAGAAAAATATCATTAATCGACTCAATAAAATTGAGCGATACATTTTTGCCGGCCGTGCTGTGTTCTGGTTTATCACATCTGCTGGTCTGGTTGCTGCCTGGTTTGTTGGTTTTCTGCATGATTTTAGGGAGTTTTTTAAAAAATGATTACATTTATCAGGAATTGGCTGCCGTATCTGATTGTCGCCGGACTGATTGCGGGTGCAGTCTGGTGGACAGTTGAAGGCATCTATCAGCTGGGCAGAAAAATGGAGCGGCTTGAGTGGATCGAAAAAACGGAAGCAGCGGAAAAGTTGGCACTCAAAAAGAGAAGCGAGCTTAAAGCGCAGCTTAAAGCGGAATCCGAGCAGCGTGAAAAAAATATCAGTAGGGCATTGGGAGTGTACGCAAATGAAATTACCAAACTTAATAGCGATCTTGCTCGCGCTGCTGATCAGCGCATGTACGTCAGCGCCAAAAAATACAGCTGTGATACCGGATTGTCCGATGCAGGAAAAAACGAAAATCCCAGCAGAGCTCGTGAATCCGTCAGCGTTGAACTTTCCGAACCGGATGCAGCAGCGATTCGGGGCGACTATTACGCAGCCGCGGACCTTGAATTGAGATATAACCTACTGGCCGGAATCGTGAAGGATTCCGGTTGCATTGAGGTGGTCGAATGAATCGATTTCTAGAATTGCTTACCGATCCGGGAACCGGGCTTTTGTCGCATACAAAAATCTGGACGCATATCGCGTATCTGACAGTGACGATCACATTTCTGTGCATGACGTTTTCCGGCAACGTGCCTGGCATTGATCTATGGCTCGTGTATCTCGGTATTGTCGGGGGGCACAGCGTGCTGAGCAAATGGATTTCGATGAAATACAAATAGGTTTTACGATTAATCTGCCCGGATCGCGCGTTTGATTTGTGTTGCCTGGCGGCTCCACTTTTATCAACCGACAGCACTGATTTTGCATAACAGTAATGAGATAGCCGGGCAGGTTATTCCGCTCATGCCGTTAGCCAAAAAAATTGCCCTGGATGTGATGCGCAAATATGGCGCGTCGCATGATCAATTGCCTGATCTACAGCAGTGTGCATATCTGGGTCTGTGCGATGCGGCCGGCAGAGACGAAGGTCCAACCGAGGCATTTACAGCCTACGCGGTGCATAGAATGTACGGCGAAGCGCGCGATTATCTGTATAAAGAGCGCCGCATGCTCGGGCGCGGCATTACTGATGAGCTGGCGATCGATCACGCAGCAATCCCGGATGCAATTGATTCTCGCGATCCGGAATCTATTTGTGCAGCACATCAAATGATCGCAGCGATTGACGCGCTCTCTGAACGTGAGCGTACCATTATCAGAATGGTTTACCTGGATGAATCATCGTACATCGACACCGCAAAGGCCATCAACATGAGCGAGGGCGGGATGTATAAATTATTGGCGCGAACAAAAAACAAATTGAGGTCAATGCATGGGAAATGATGTGATAGCAGAAATCCTTCCTGGGTTGCCCGGGATAATCATTTACAGAATCGTAATGTGGGTAATTGCGGTATTTTTTACAACAGTTTTGATGTCCGAATTACTTTGTTGATCGCGGAATTGATCTAGTTTTTAGCTAATTCAGCGGGCGTCGGATGATGTCTTCTACTATGAGTATGGGTAGCAAAATCTAAAATGGGTAGCAAACGATTGTCTGATAACCTATTGATTTTATTGGTGGCCAAGGGCGGAATCGAACCACCGACACAAGGATTTTCAGTCCTCTGCTCTACCGACTGAGCTACTTGGCCTGTTTGATGCTGTACTGTATTGACTGGCGCGCCCGGCAGGATTCGAACCCACGACCCCTTGGTTCGTAGCCAAGTACTCTATCCAACTGAGCTACGGGCGCTTGAAACAATCTGCTGTTAATCAGACTGCTCTCACGAGTCCGGGGAATTATAGCAGACTGAAGCAGATAGCGGGTTGCGAACTTTTATTTATTTTTTATCCGGCGCTATAAAAAAACCAATCGGGGCATTCGTCATTCAATTTTCGATTGCGAACCGGTCCGACTGTTTTGCTTCTGTTCGTTTCAAATTCATATGCGGGGGCGATAATCGTTTATTTGAGCTGTCTTGTCAAGGGTAAATTGCTAAGAACCTGTTCAATATCTCACTGAAAGGCGCATTGCTGCGTTAAAGTTGAACTCAAAATGCTCACTTACTTTAAGTATCTGCGCTTTTTACTCGGCGCAAGCGCTTCGCCCTACGGGCCAGCCTTACGGCTGTTCGCTGCGCTTTGCTTGCATCGTCCAATTTTGCCTTGCACTGAACCCCTTGATCGGAATCTTGAGCAGGTTCTGAAACCGCCCAAAATTCGAATGTTTTATCCTTCCTCGGGTTCGGGGTCTTCCTGGTGCGGCAGACGGGTATCTGGCTGTGTCGTTCTGGAATCTGCGTCAGTCAGGTTACCACTGATTTTTGGGGTATGGCAGACAACATCGCCATTTTGTGCTCTGTGTCGCAGCGCATGGTCGATGAGCACCAGTGCGAGCATGGCTTCAACAATCGGTGTTGCGCGAATGCCGACGCAGGGGTCGTGACGACCATGGGTTTCAACAATGACCGGTTCGCCATTCTTGTTGATGGAGCGGCGGCCCAGGCGGATGCTTGAGGTTGGTTTGATTGCGACGTTGACGGTGACCGGTTGTCCGCTCGAAATACCGCCCAATATGCCGCCGGCATTATTGCTGAGAAATCCTTCCGGTGTCATTTCATCGGAGTGTTCGGTACCTTTCTGCGTGATGCTGGCAAAGCCGGCGCCGATTTCCACGCCTTTAACTGCATTGATATTCATCATGGCATAAGCGATGTCCGCATCCAGACGGTCATACACGGGTTCTCCCCATCCTACCGGGACACCTTCGGCAACCACGCTGATTTTGGCACCAACGGAATCGCCGGATTTGCGCAATTGGTCCATGAAGGTTTCCAGTTGGGCCGCATAACTACTGTCTGCCACAAAAAATGGATTCTGATTAACGTCATTCCAACATTTGAACGGGATCGCTATGGGGCCGAGTTGCGCCATGTAGCCACGAATGACAATGCCGAATTTTTCATTCAGCCATTTTTTTGCGATGGCACCGGCAGCTACACGTACCGCTGTTTCACGCGCGGATGCGCGTCCGCCGCCGCGGTAATCCCGGATGCCGTATTTCTGCCAGTAAGTATAGTCGGCGTGGCCAGGACGAAAGACATCCATGATTTTGCTGTAGTCTTTACTGCGCTGGTCTTCATTACGGATCAAAAGGCCGATTGATGTTCCGGTGGTTTTGCCTTCAAATACGCCGGAGAGAATCTCGACGGTATCGGATTCGCGCCGTTGCGTGACATGCCGGGATGTTCCCGGTTTGCGCCTGTTCAGTTCGTGCTGAATATCTTCCTGGCTGATTTCCAGACCCGGCGGGCAGCCGTCGATCACACAGCCGATGGCAGGGCCATGCGATTCGCCAAATGAGGTGACACAAAACAGTTTGCCAAAAGAGTTACCGGACATGACGATAAAATTCCTGTTAATTACTTTTTATTGCGATTGATCATGAATCTAAGACAGCGGCACGCTGCAGCCCGTACCGATGTTTTTCCAGCGCTTATTTAGCGTTTATTAAGGAAGATCAAGCTTAAAATGCTTTAATCATGCTATATACACCGGGTAAAATGCAGCGGACCGAGTTGGGGAGCATTATAAACGTATAAAGGCGTATTTTTATTGGAATATGCGCAGAAGCGCAGATCTTGTATTGAATATACCCGGGAAAACAGGAGATTGAATGAGTACAACACAAGTTAAGGAATTTTTGACCCATTTACAGGACAGCATTGTGGGCGGGCTGGAAGCGGTTGACGGCAAAGCATTCCGGCGCGATCAATGGGATCGTCCGGGCGGTGGTGGCGGTATCAGTGCGGTGATCGAGGAAGGCAATGTTCTGGAGCGTGGCGGCGTTAACTTTTCACATGTCCATGGCAGCGGCTTGCCGGCATCGGCGACTGCCGCACGCCCGGAGTTATCAGGCCGTTCTTTTGAAGCGATGGGTGTTTCGCTGGTGCTGCATCCGCGTAATCCTTATGCGCCCACCGTGCATATGAATGTGCGCTATTTTGAAGCGCGCAAGGCAGGTGCGGAGCCTGTCTGGTGGTTCGGTGGCGGCATGGATTTGACGCCATACTATGGTTATGAAGAAGATGCCGTTCATTTTCATCAGACCTGTAAGAATGCGTTGCAACCGTTTGGTGATCACTGTTACCCGCGTTTGAAAAAGTGGTGCGACGAATATTTCTTTTTAAAGCATCGCAACGAACCACGCGGTATTGGCGGTGTGTTTTTTGACGACTGGAATCAACCCGATTTCGAAACCTGTTTTAATCTGACACGCAGTGTGGGCGGTCATTTTCTTACGGCCTATCGGCCCATTCTGGAAAGGCGCAAAGATACACCGTATGGCGAGCAAGAGCGTGATTTCCAGGCCTACCGCAGAGGACGTTACGTTGAATTTAATCTGGTCTGGGATCGCGGTACATTATTCGGGTTGCAAACAGGCGGGCGTACAGAATCTATCCTGATGTCGCTGCCGCCGGTTGTTAAATGGCGTTATGACTGGAAGCCCGCGGAAAATACCCCGGAAAAAAAACTGTATACGGATTTTCTCATCGGTAAAGACTGGGTTTAAGGCTGCTCCGTCCATTTAACTTACCGTTTTTGCTGCTTTTATCTTCCACTGAACTCTATGGCAATTATTCGTATACGCTGCCTGTTATCCGTTGTATCTTATGAACTGGATTGCGCGGAAAGTTTTTATGGAGAAATTATCCAATGCCCATGCTCAGATTGACGGTTATACTAATTTTCTTTTTTGTATTTGTATCGATAAATCCAGTGTTTGCGGAAGCTGCCCAAGATACCTGGATTCAAGGTGCGCCGGCACCCAGTAAACGCACTGAAGTTTCTGCGGCCGCGCTGGACGGTAAAATCTACGTTGTCGGCGGATTCAGCCGACCCAGTTTCAGCAATGTGCTGGATTTTGCCATTAGCCGGGATGTCGAAGTTTATGATCCGGTAGCGGATGCCTGGTCAACGGCGATGCCATTACCGGAGGGGCGGCACCATGCCGGCATTGCTGTTCTCGATGGTTTTTTGTATGTCATCGGTGGATTCGCCAAATCCGGTTTTTCAGTCTGGCACACCGTAAATACGGTTTATCAGTTTGATCCTGTAACGCAGATATGGCGGGAGCGTGCGCCGATGCCGACTGCACGTGGTGCACTTGGCGTCGCCGTGTACCAAGGCAGGTTATATGCCATCGGTGGTTACGATGGCGAACAGAATTCTGGCGCAACTGAAATATACAATCCGGAAACCGATACCTGGTCAATGGCTGCGCCTTTATCAGCTCCGCGCGACCATCTGGCGGTTGCGGCAGCCGGATCGGCAATTTATGCAATTGGTGGCCGTTCCAATCTTAAATACAAACAAAACACCGCCGTGGTGGAAGCCTACGATCCGGACACCAACCAGTGGCGATATGCAGCCAATCTACCTACAGCCCGCAGCGGTATTGGTGCCGGCGTGATTGAAGGACATATTTATGTGCTTGGCGGAGAATCCGGTGAAGGCACGTTTGATACCCATGAAAAATATATACCTGAAGAGAATCGCTGGATAACGTTGGCACCTATGCCGACAGCGCGCCATGGTTTGGGCGTGGCGGTAGCAGGGAAACGCTTGTATGCAATCAGCGGCGGACCTGCGCCCGGTGCATCGTTCAGCCAGGTGAATGAAATTTACCTGCCTTTTGATTAATGACTAGGCAGCTGGAAGTTTGATCAAAATCACATAATCAGCACTTTTTGTACTTTTCTTGTGCGCTTTGTGCTATAAATAAGATGTGCTTGGAGGGCTTTATTTCAGGTTGTATTTATCGCTAAAAAGAACAGGCACATTCATTTACGAGCTATCCTGACAATCTCGTCTTCAATTTACAAAGTAAGGAGATTAATTATGAAACAAGTATCAACTTCATTTGCAATTGGAATTTTAGCGCTTTTCCTGAGTAGTCAGGTGTTGGCATCTGATGCAGGACATACTTCTGAGGCCATGGAACATGCCGGCCAGGCGCTTGCACATGGTGAAGACGGCCATGCTGATGCGCTGGTAAAACATGCGGAGGAAAGTCTGCAGCATGCTAAAGCAGCTGAAAAAGCGCATGCAGAAGCGCATAAACATATGACTGAAGCGATTAAGCATATTGAAGAATCCATCAAGCATGGAAAGATGGGGCACGCTGAAGAGGGCGCCAAGCATATGAAAGAAGCCATCAAGCATATTCGCAGCTCAGGGCATTAATGGTTGAATGATTCATAGATCATAAAAAAACCCTCGGATGGTCGAGGGTTTTTTTATGATGGTGCCGGAGCGATATTCCAGCGGGTTTTGCAGGATTAATGCATCAATTCAATCTTCGCTCTTGTTAAGCATCACTGTTAATGAGACATCATTATCTTGCGTATCTTTTGAATGGCTTTGGCTTCAATTTGACGTACACGTTCGGCTGATATGCCAAGTTCATCGGCAAGTTCATGCAGTGTGGCCGTATCTTTTTCGCGCAACCAGCGTGCTTCGATAATATGGCGGCTGCGTTCATCCAGACTGTTCAGGGACTGTTGCAGGCCTTCACCGCGCAATGTCCGGCTTTGTTCAGCTTCAAGTATTTGTGAGGGTTCCGCGCCATCAGTCAAATACGTGATAGGACTATAGCAATTCTCATCTCCATCTTCTGACAGTGGTTCCAACGATATGTCGTTACCACTGAAGCGCTTTTCCATTTCAACCACTTCTTCAGGTTTGACATTCAATTGTTTCGCAACAGCGCTTACTTCCTGAGGATCCATCGTGTCGAGGCTTTGCTTCATACTGCGCAGATTAAAAAACAACTTGCGTTGTTGTTTGGTCGTAGCAATCTTGACCAATCGCCAGTTACGCATGATGAATTCATGAATTTCAGCTTTAACCCAATGTACCGCAAATGACACCAGTCGGACGCCGCGTTCGGGATCAAAGCGTTTCACCGCTTTCATCAAACCTACATTGCCTTCCTGAATCAGATCCGCCTGGGGCAGGCCGTAACCTTTGTAGCTGCGTGCAATCGCTATGACGAAACGTAAATGCGACAAAATAAGCTGCTGTGCAGCACTGATGTCATCGTGATCGCGCAGGCGCCGCGCAAGATTGTTTTCCTCTTCCTGAGACAATAGCGGGAAGGCATTGGCTGAGTGAATATAGCTCTCAAGACTGCTGCCCATTGCAGGCATCGATAAAGCATTCGTCATGATACGCTCCTCTTCTATAACTATAAATGTGATCGATATTAAAATATTTATTTTTTATTTTAGCATTCCCTGGGTAAGAGTGCTAATGTATAAAATAGTTCGTTCTTATGTCAAGACACAACATGTCACTTCGTATACATCGCGATGCGGTGAGATGTTGATATCAGCGGGGTTCAATCTGCCAGAGATGGTTTGCCACTGAAACGCGTGCGCCCAGCCAGCCCAGCCATGTTGCAAATAGCAGTAGGCTGACGGTATCGCTGTGTCCGAGAGGTTGCAGTTGCAAATCCATAACATACAGCCCGGCAATTGCTTGAAGTTCGTCGTTTAAGATCTGTAAGACGAAGGTGATGATTAACCAGGCGGTGACACCGCCTGCAAAGCCCTGTATAGCGCCGAAATATAAAAAAGGGCGCCGGATAAAAGGATCTGTTGCGCCAATCAATTTGGATACTTCGATTTCTTGCTGCCGTGTCAGAATTTGCAACCGTATGGTATTGAACATGATGGCAACAATGGCCACGCTCAACAATGTAAATAAAACCAATACAAGCACGCGGCCAAAATTCAATAGTGCTTCCAGGCGTTTTGCCCACGCCGAATCAAACTGCACATGTTCGATTGCTGACCAAGTCTGCATATCGGCGCGTAATTGATCGATGGTATCGATGCTCACATCCTGTGTATCAACGATAAATGCATCCGGCAAAGGATTGTGCGCCAGATTCTGCACGACTTCGGTGAGTCCGTTGTCCAGCTGCAATTGATACAGCGCCTGATCTTTGGGCACAAATTGAAAGCGCACGACAAGCCTGTTTTCTGCCAGCTTTGTTCTAATGTGGTCAACGTCATCCTGAGTCGCATGCTGTTTAAGAAAAAGACTGATTTGCGGTGATAGGGGCGTCTGACCGGAAATGGTGTGTAGATTTTCCATCAGTGTATAGACGCCGGCCGGCAGGCTGATTGCGATGCCCATCACCAGTATGCTGAGCAGATTGGTGATCGGGGCGGACAGTAAGCGTTTGATCGTTAGAATGAAAACAAATCCGTGCTGGTTAAGCCATGTTCTGATCATGCTGTCAGTTTTCCTTGTCGCAATACGATAACGCGATGCCTGTTATCTTCCAGTAACCCTGTGTCATGTGTCGCGATCAGTACCGTGACGCCGACCTGATGAAATGAATAAAACATCGCCATGATGTCCTGTGCGTAAGCGGAATCAAGATTACCCGTAGGCTCATCGGCAATCAGAATCGCAGGGCGATGTACTACAGCGCGTGCGATACACAACCGCTGTTGCTCGCCGCCCGAGAGCGTGACCGGCATTGCCCTTTCTTTTCCTAATAGACCCACTTTATCAAGTGCAGCGCGTATGCGGCTGGCCGCAGTGTTCCGATCAAAACCACTGATTTGCAGTGGCAGCAGTACATTCTCGAAAACATTACGGTCAAACAGCAATTTATGATCTTGAAAAACAAAACCAATCTTGCGGCGTAAGAATGGCAATGCGGCTGGCTTGAGCTGCGCGATATTCTGGCCACTGATGGTAATGCTGCCCGATGTCGGGTGTTCGATAGCGGCAATTAATTTAAGCAATGTGCTTTTGCCTGCGCCGGAATGGCCTGTCACAAAGACCATTTCACCGGATTCGATATTGAGGTCAATCGTGTTTAACGCCATGTAACCGTCAGGAAAACGTTTACTGACATGTCGGAACTGGATCATCGCTGGCATTGCACGCCTGGGTTATTAACCATTAATCAAACATGGCATCGACAAAATCGCTGGCGCTAAACGGCCGTAGATCGTCTATACCTTCTCCAACACCGATAAACCGAAGTGCTGGCGGATTGTGCGGATACTGCCCACATATGGCGGCAACAACGCCGCCTTTGGCCGTACCGTCGAGTTTGGTCAGAATTAATCCGGTGATATCAAGCGCATCGTCGAAAGCCTTGACCTGTGTTACGGCATTCTGGCCGGTGTTTGCGTCAAGAACCAGCATGACTTCGTGCGGTGCGTCCGGAATCGCCTTGCCGATAACGCGCTTTACTTTTTTAATTTCTTCCATCAAGTGCAATTGCGTGGTTAGACGTCCGGCTGTATCCGCCAATACAATATCGATTCCACGTGCTTTGGCCGCATTAATGGCATCAAAAATTACCGCTGCCGGATCGCTTTTTTTATCCGCTCCGGCATCCGGCGCAATTACAGTTACATTGTTGCGTTCACCCCAGGCCATCAGTTGTTCACGCGCGGCAGCCCGGAAAGTGTCTCCTGCAGCGAGCAGGACGGATTTGCCTTGCGACTGAAAATATTTTGCCAGCTTACCGATCGATGTTGTTTTGCCGACACCGTTGACGCCGGTAATCATAATCACAAAGGGGGTGTTTGTGGTCGTATCCAACGTGCGTTCCAGCGGCTTGAGCATTTTGATCAGTGATTCCTTCAACGCTGCTTTCAATTCCACGGCATCGGTCAGTCCCTTTTTTTTGACTTGTTGACGCAAATCTTCGAGTAATTGCGCCGTTGCATTGATGCCGGTATCTGCTGTCAGTAAAATGGTTTCCAATTCTTCATAGAGATCTTCGTCGATCTTGCCACCGCCGCCAAACAAACCCGACAGCTGTCTACCCAGATTTTGTCGCGTGCGTGTCAATCCGAGCCGGAGTTTGCTCGCAAAACTCATTGGTTTGACTTCTTCCTGCACTGCTTCGCTTGTTATGGTGTCTATCGTGGTTTCATCTGTAACAGATGTCTCCATGGTATCCTGATGTGTGCTACTGTCCGATGGGGAGATCGGCACCGCATTTTCTGCCGTTTCTTCTCTTTCCGTTGCTTTTTCTTCCTCGGCGCGATCTTTTTTGGATTTAAAAAAATTAAACATTCTGGTAGGCTCTATTTCCGTTGTACTAACATTTTACAAACGCCAATTTTATTCTGTTTAGTCATTCTTAGGTTAGCAAAAATGAAGCCAGTTTACTTTGTTACTTGTTCGATCGCTTTTTTCATGGCAGCCCTTATTTCCGGTGCTCTGCCCGCTGCGTTTGCCAATTCGTATGAATACAGGTTCGATAACGGTCTGAAGCTGATTGTCAAGGAAGATCACCGTTCTCCGGTCATCGTTTCTCTGCTGATGTATCAGGCAGGCAGTGTTGATGAACTGAATGGTGTAACAGGTGTCGCTCATGTGCTGGAGCATATGATGTTTAAAGGTACCGAGCAGGTACCCGGTGGTGAATTTTCCAGACGCATTGCCGCCGCCGGTGGACGTGAAAATGCATTTACCAGCCGTGATTACACCGGCTATTTTCAGCAATTGCACAAAGATCACCTGGCCTTGGCAATAGAGCTGGAATCGGATCGTATGCGCAATTTGCAGCTTACTGAGGAAGCGTTTGCCAAAGAAATCAATGTCGTCATGGAAGAACGGCGTTTACGCACGGACGATCAGGCGCGTGCACTGGTGTTTGAAAAGATGATGGCAGTTGCTTATCAATCGCATCCTTACAAACGGCCTGTCATTGGCTGGATGAACGATCTTGAGAACATGACGCTGCATGATGCGCAACAGTGGTATGATTTTTGGTATGCCCCTAATAATGCTGTTCTGGTCATTGTCGGCGATGTTAATCCTGAAGAAGTCAGATTACTGGTCGAAAAACATTACGGCCGTATACCCCAGCGCCCGCTGTTATCGATTGGGGAACGCAAGCCGCAAACTGAGCCGCCGCAACTGGGCATGAAACGTATCACGGTCAAAGCGCCTGCCGACATGCCTTACCTCATTATGGGCTATCATGCGCCTGTCATAAAGGATATCCAGAATGACTGGGAACCTTTTGCCTTGGAAATGCTGGAAGGCATTATGGATGGTTATGCTTCGGCCCGATTGAATAAATCACTGGTGCGTGAACTGCAGATCGCTTATTCCGCCGGTGCGGGGTATAGTGCAACAGGCCGGGGACCGGGAATGTTTTTTCTGAGTGGTACACCGAGTCCGGGAAAAACAGTTGAAGAACTGGAACAGGCGATACGTGCGGAAATCAGGAAATTGATTGAAGAAAAGGTAACGGAAGAAGAGTTGAATCGTGTCAAAGCACAAGTTGTCGCCAGTCAGGTTTTTCAATTGGATTCGATTTTTGCGCAGGCGATGCAAATCGGCCGACTGGAAAGTATAGGGTTATCCTACAGGGATATCGATACCGTGCTGGAGAAACTGCAGGCCGTTACCGCTGACCAGATTCGTGCAGTAGCGGAAAAATACTTTAATGACGATCAATTGACGGTGGCAGTACTTGACCCGCAACCGCTGGAACAGAAAAAAGCAACTGCCGAACCTGCCGGATTGCGGCACTGACGGAGAATACAACCGAATACGAAATACCGTTTTGCCATCCACTGAAATACTGTTTGTATTTCAGTGGTTTCACATGATGTGCTAAAAGAATTTTCCTGTCGCTATGTTCGACGGTTTAATCGTGATCATGACCGTGGCTATGACTATGGCCGTTGTCATCGCCATTGTCGTGTGAATGTTCGTGTCCGTCATCATGGCCATGTTTATCGCCATGCATTTTTTTGTGCTTATCTTCCATCGCGTAATGGATTTCATCTGCATCCAGAAAACGATCTTTATTCAAGTCATGCTTATCAAATTTATCGCCGTGAAATTTCATGAATTCTCTTCGGCTGATTTTTCCGTCCCCATCGGTGTCCATTTTTGCTATCTTTTTCTCGCAGTGCTTACACTGGTCTTGGTTGTCGTGATTGTCATCATGACCTGGGCCATGCGCAATGACGGGTGCCGCACTCAGTGTGAAAATAAATAAAGCGCCGGCTGCAACGGTTAATATTGATTTGTTTTTTTGAAGCATGTTTTGTCTCCTTCGGATTGAATGATGAGAGTGCGCAAAAACCAGTGTTCAGTGTTATAAGCGCTCTGGCGCTTTGGCACTCTGCCAAGGCTCTGGATTCATCTATTTGCAAGCAATGAATCGTTCGTTTGTCATCGTGTGATTCACAATGCCCTTGTGACATAATCACAGTGGCATTGTGACATTATTCTATATCAGCCTGCTATAAAATGTTCACGATAATATTTGAGTTCGTTGATGGAGTCATAAATATCGGCCAGTGCTTCATGTTTGCCTTCTTTTTTCAGACCGGCTGCAATTCCCGGTTTCCAGCGTTTGACAAGTTCCTTGAAGGTGCTGACGTCCAGATTGCGATAGTGAAAGTAGGCTTCCAGTTGCGGCATCCAGCGCGCCATAAAACGCCGGTCCTGGCAAATCGAGTTGCCGCACATCGGTGAAGTTCCGGAAGGAACGTGTTGTTGCAAAAAAGCGAGCATCTGTGCTTCAACATCCGCTTCAGATAATCTGGAAAGTTTCACTTTATCGATCAATCCGGATTTTCCATGTGTGGATTGATTCCATTTATCCATGCCGTTAAGCACTGCATCAGACTGAAAAACAACCATCGCAGGACTTTCGGCGATGGTATTCAGCTGGCCATCGGTAATGACCGCTGCGACTTCAATAATGCGATCGTTATCCGGGTCGAGTCCGGTCATTTCCATGTCAAGCCAAATGAGGTTATGGTTATTGTTTTCTTGTGCCATAATGATTAATAAATTCTAAAATGTCGGTTTTGATTGAATATAATCTGTTTCATTGTGTCATATTGATAGCACATCGTCATTTTTCATTATCGATAACTCAAAAGTATTCATTATGCAATCATTTACATTGATTTTTATTGTTGCTTTATTACTCACGACAGTGATTCAGATATGGCTGTCGGCACGGCATATTCGTCATGTGTATGCGCATCAGAACAAAGTGCCGGAAAATTTTGCCGACCGGATCAGTCTGGCGGATCACAGTAAAGCTGCCCATTATACCTGTGCCAAAACGCGTGCCGGTTATCCCGGCATTTTTCTGCACGCTGCGCTGCTGCTTATTTTTACATTAGGCGGCGGTTTGAATGCGCTCAGTGCATTCTGGCTTGAATGGTTCAGTGATCCGATTATTCATGGCATGGCGCTGATTCTGAGCACCTTTCTGATTATGGGATTGTTCGAAATACCGTTGAGCTACTACCGCATTTTTGTTATCGAAGAGCAATTCGGTTTCAATAAAATGACGCCCGGCATGTTTTTCGCCGATCTGGTCAAACAGGCCATGTTGATGGCATTGCTGGGTGCGCCGTTGTTATTTAGTATCCTGTGGCTGATGGAGAAAATGGGTGAAAACTGGTGGCTCTACGCGTGGATCGCCTGGATTACATTCAATATGTTCCTGCTGGCTGTTTTCCCAGCCTGGATAGCGCCGCTATTTAATAAATTCACGCCGCTGGAAGACCCTTCGCTGAGAGAACGTATTGAACAGTTGCTGAAAAAATGCGGATTTAAGTCGAGCGGCTTGTTCGTCATGGATGGTTCGCGCCGCAGTAACCATGGTAATGCCTATTTCACCGGTTTTGGCAAGACGAAACGCATTGTTTTCTTTGACACCTTACTCTCGCGTCTGGAGCCTGCTGAAATTGAAGCCGTACTCGCGCATGAACTGGGTCATTTTAAGCACCGTCATGTGATTAAGCGTATCGTTACTTCATTTGCCATGAGTCTGGTGTTTTTCTGGTTACTGGGCTATCTCATGAATCAGGTATGGTTTTACGAAGGCCTGGGCGTATCGGTTGAAGCTGTTCCTTCAACAGCGATGGCATTACTGCTTTTTTTTCTGGTCTTGCCGGTATTTACATTTCTGTTTCATCCGATATCAAGTATTTATTCACGTAAACATGAATTTGAAGCCGATGCTTATGCGGCACAGAATGCCTCGGCTGATGATTTGATCCGTGCATTGGTCAAGCTTTACCAGGATAATGCCGCCACGTTGACGCCAGATCCCTTGCATTCGACTTTTTACGATTCGCATCCGCCTGCTGCTATCCGGGTTGCCCATTTGCAGCGTCAGGCGCATTGAACGCAATATCATACCCGTTTGAAGGAAAGAAACAATGAATGAGCTCGCGACACAACAGTGTAAACCTTGTGAAGGTGGTGTTGAGCCACTGACTGCTGAAACAGCCGCCGTTTTTCTGCAGCAACTGGAAGGATGGCAGTTACAGGATAAACAAATCTGTAAAACCTATACGTTCAAGAACTACTATCAAACGATGGCCTTTGTCAATGCGCTGGCCTGGATTTCACATCGGGAAGACCATCATCCCGATGTCACGGTTGGCTATAATCGATGTGATGTCGTCTACACGACGCATGCCATTGGTGGCCTGTCAGAGAATGATTTTATCTGTGCCGCAAAAGTGGATAAACTGTTTACCATTTGAACGCGCTTCACACCAGTAAAGCAACAGCAATACCGCCTCAGATTGGTCTGGCCAGTGCCGTTTTTGGCCAGCACTATCGGATTGAAACGACCGCCGGAGAATGGTTCTCATGCGAAATGCGTGGCAAAAAGGGGGGCGTTGCCTGTGGAGACCAAGTCGAATTCAGGATAACTACCCCTGGTCAGGGCGTCATAGAAAAAATCCTGCCGCGGAAGACATTGCTGTACCGCAGTGATGCTTTCAAGGAAAAAATCATTGCCGCCAATGTCACGCAGATCATCATCGTTGTCGCTGCTGTTCCCAGTTTCAGCGAAGAACTGATTAATCGGTGTCTCGTCGCCGCTGAAAGCCAGAATATTCCGGTCATTATCGTACTCAATAAAACCGATCTGACCGAGCCGACGCAAGCCGCGATTAGAATACTTGAACTGTATGAGGCACTCGGTTATCCCGTGTTGAAGCTAAGCGCAATCAATAATATATCAGCACTTGAACCGTATATGGAAAATCAGCTGAGTATTCTTGTCGGTCAATCCGGCATGGGTAAATCAACGATTCTGAATGTACTGGTTCCCGAAGCGCAGCGCGCGACAGCCGAAATTTCAACAGCACTGGATTCCGGTTGCCACACCACAACCCATTCGCGCCTTTATCATATCAATGGCAACAGTGCCGTCATCGATTCTCCAGGTATTCAGGCATTTGGGCTGAATCACATCAAAACTGAAAATCTGGCGTGGGGATTTATTGAATTCCATCCTTATATCGGACAATGCAAATTTCACAATTGCCGGCATTTAAACGAGCCGAATTGTGCCTTGATTCACGCGGTGAGTGATGGAAAAATTAACGCCAGGCGGCTGGCCTTTTATCATAGACTGCTGGGCAGTGACAGGGGTGCTGTTTGAGTGATCAAAAGTAATGGTTGGTAAATGGCTGTGTAAAGATACCCCGCAGGAATAGCGGTTATCTATTCTTGGAGGGATTACAGTGAGTGTGACGAAACGAGAGGCATAAACGCTCAGCTTAAGCCATGCACCCGTTTACAATTTTCTCAAAATAAAAATGGTTCAATAATAACATCGAGAGTAGGAATAAAACTATTATAAATGCCGGTTAATTGTATCTCGAGATCAGGGCCATTATCGATACGAACAGTGAGTATACCTCCGTTAAATGACATCTTGCTATGGTCAGTATGAATTCCAGCTAGAACAATTTTGTCACCTTGCTGCCAAGAGAAATCCATAATTACATCTCTGTTTTCACTACCTGCTGGACTGTCATATCCGGAGTGGTATATAAAATAATCAGCACCTCCACCGCCGGTAAGTGTATCTTTGCCAGCACCACCATATAAACGATCATGGCCGTCATCGCCGTATAAAAAATCATCGCCACCAAGGCCATGTAAAATATCATTGCCGCCATAGCCATACAGTGAATTGACGCTATTATTACCCGTTATCGTATTATCTAAATCATTGCCATCTCCATAGCGTGCAGTGCCTAGTAGGACTAGCTTTTCAACATGGTTAGGCAGCCATTTAACTAAGGTGTCCACTGAGCTATAAACGGTATCGAAACCCTGATTGGCGTATTCGATGACAATGTCATTCATATTGTCGACATAATAGGTATCATTACCAAATCCGCCGTACATGGTATCTGTTCCAGTGCCACCATCTAAAATATCATCGCCAGTATCGCCGTATAAATAGTCATTGCCACCATATCCATAAAGAATGTCGTGACCGGCATAACCATATATCCAATCAGCAGAAGCAGTACCGTGTAATGCGGGAAATACCTGAATAAATGAATATGGGAAGCCAACTAACTGCCATGTTCCATTATCATTGTTATCTGTTCCGTGAATTGTAGCCATGATAAACCTCCTTAATCAGTAGAAATTTCACATAAATTTAATATTCGATTGCGGATTGATTTCCGAGCGAATATTGCGTAATAGTGTCTCTCAAGAAGATTCTTTTAGAAATATCTCATTTGACCTGTCCACTTCCCCATTACTGACACAGTTCTAAACTAGAGTTTTCTAATTTTTCC
>CAZTCY010000007.1:0-62735 GCA_964612715.1 uncultured Nitrosomonas sp.
GGCTGGCCCGTAGGGCGAGGCGCTTGCGCCGAGTAAAAAGCGGAGCATACTTTTGTAGTATGTGAGCATTTTGAGTTCGATTTTAACGCCGCAATGCGCCCTTCAGTGAGATCTGAGATAGTGCGCGAAAAACTCCAACACCTCGCGCTCATAAGCTCTTCCGGCATAATCATGCATATTAAAATGCCCTGCGCCGGGCACAATCCACAATTCCTTGGGTTCACGCGCCGCTGCGAATAGCCGTTCCGTCTCCGGAACAGTCGTATGGTGGTCATTGGTTCCGGATATGATTAATACCGGTGAATTCAGATTATTGATATGCGCAACCGGATTCAGCGTATCGACCGGAGCCCCGGTAAACAATGAAATTTGAAACAGCAGCAATGGCAGGAATAATGTGCCCGGCTCACCCAGAAAAAGTCTCAGGCGATTTTCAACAGCTTCTTCGACCGTTGGATGCATGGACTCCAGGATGACCGCGCTGAGCCCGAGATTCTGTTTAGTCAGAACAATCGCCGCCGCGCCCAATGATACGCCAATCGCGCCGATGCGTTCATGCGGAAAGGTCTGGCGCAGAAAATCAACTGCCGCTTCGACATTTTCGGATTCTCGCGCGCCGAATGTGATGCGGTTCCCGGGTGTTTCGCCATGCGCCTGCAAATCAATCAGTAATGTATGATATCCCTGCGCGGTCAAAAACCGGGCCCGGCTTAACATCTCTACACGATTGCTGCGAATGGAATGCACCAGCAAAACTACGCCGTTGCCCTCTTCCCCGTAACTTAACCAGCCATGCACCGGGGTGCCGTCCGCAGCTGGAATTTTAACGGATCGTACAGGCAAATCGATGAGCAGGGCTTCCGTCGCCGTGGCAGCCGAACCCGTCACCAGCTCACCCGCCAGAAAGCTGGCAGCCGCCATCAGACCAAGAATACCAAACAAAGCGATTAAAATTTTCCGTACCATGTTGAATCACCACAAACGCATGATCTGTTTTATTTCCGTTTACTATCGTTTTCAAGCAGATCAAGGCACAATGTAATACAATAATTAACTGAATATTATGCAATATAATATTATCCTGTAATCAGTATCCGTAACCCGTGGCCTTAAACCGCATTGAACCGGCAGATGAGAATGAATGAGCGACATCACGATTATAAAAAAATGTTTGGCGATCGCCACATCGTCATGTTTTTGACCTAATTACTGTTGCTGCCCCATTGATTTATATTTTATATTGGATAGCCTACCATGATTCAATCCGTAGCAGAATTTCAAGAGAAAATGCACCGATTGTCAAAAGCATTTTTAACCGATCTTCCCGTAAAAACCAAAGCTATTGAAACTGTCTGGCTTCAGTTTCAAGACCAAAAAAACGTGGAAGCACTGCAGATCGCCCACCGCCAGGTGCATGACCTGGAAAGCGCAAGCAAAATGTTCGGCTTCCGGGAATTAAGTCATGCCGCCACCAATCTGGAACATGCCTTAAAACGGTTACTTCAGACCAGGCTGGAGCAGAATGATCAGGATCAGGCCATTCATCAGCAAATAGCCGAGTTGAACCGTCTTGCCGTCAAACCCAAACAGGATGTATCGCTCAATTTCACGAAAAAACTCGATGATATTCAACGCACCGATTCAGAAGCGGTTTCTAAGGTCTTTGTTGTCGATGACGATCAGGAATCAGCCCAGGAACTGGCCATGCAATTGAGTTATTATGGTTATGAAGTCGAAGTTTTTGGTAAGCTTGCCAAATTTCGTACCGCGATACGGAAAAATCCGCAGACCATCGTTTTGATGAATATTGAATTCTCCGATGACGATCTGGCCGGCATACGCGTCATGAAAGAAATTCAACAGGAGATGGATGAGCCGGTTCAGGTCATGTTTCTATCCTCCAACGATGATCTCGCTTTACGGTTGGAAGCGGTACGCGCCGGCGGTATTGCATACCTCACAAAACCGATTAATTCGACCGATTTGATCGATCAGCTGGATTCATTCGCCACACCGCAGACACAGGAACCTTTTCGGGTGCTGATTATCGACGACAGTGACACCATTCTGGCTTATCATGCCGCAGTTCTCGAATTGGCCGGTATGACTGTAAAAACAGCCAATACGACAGACACGATGATGCAAACCTTGCTGGAATTCAATCCTGACGTCATTCTGATTGATGTTTATATGCCGGAATGCAGCGGCATGGAACTGGCAAAAGTCATACGCCAGATTGACGGATTACTCAACCTGCCGATTGTTTATCTTTCGTCGGAAAACGACTTCAACACGCAACCCGAAGCGATGAGTCTGGCAGGCGATGATTTTATGGTCAAACCGGTCGAACCGAGACATCTGGTATCGACGGTTACCCTGCGCATAAGACGGGCACGTTTGCTGCGCGGATTGATGGTACACGACGGACTGACCGGATTATTCAACCACACCGCCATCAAGGAACAGCTCAGCAGGGAAATTGTGCGCTCGAACCGGTTAAAGACGCCGCTGTCCTTCGCCATGGTCAATGTCGACTTCTTCAAGAAAGTCAATGACAAGCATGGGCATGCCGCAGGGGATCGCGTACTCAAGAGCCTCGCGCGATTACTCAAACAGCGCCTGCGCGGAACCGATATCGTTGGCCGTTACGGTGGAGAGGAATTCGCCGTGATCATGACGGATACCGACGCGCCCGACGCATCCAAGGTGATTGACGAAATCCGCAAAGTATTCTCCCGCCTGATCCATATGAGCGATAACAAGGAATTTACCGTCACGTTCAGTTGCGGCATAGCGGATATCCGGCATTTTCCGGACGCGAAAAGCGTTAGTGACGCTGCCGACAAGGCGCTGCATGAAGCCAAGAAAAAAGGACGGAATCAGGTAGTGATCAACACTGATTAAGAAGAAGCACGAATGAGGATAGCAACATTGAAGAGGGTAAAAAAGAGATCGTACCGTATTACGACGATATGATAGCGCATACGCAATACAGACGATAGAAACAGAAAAAGAAAGCAGCTTAAAAAGCTGCTTTCTTCCCCTCAATCCTTATCCTTTAATCAGCTCCGCATTAAGCAAACGAAGCGACCTTTTGCTGTTGTTTCTGAGCCGTAATGAAGAATGCAAGCAACCCGATACCCAATAAAAGAACGATTCCGGGCTCAGGGATACTTGTTCCCGGTTTACCCCAGATGGAAACATGCGAAATAGCACCCTGCTGTGGCCAGAAATCCCTCAGGATGATATCTTCCGTACCGTTCCAGCTCGCAAGATTATAGAAATAATAAGTTGGTGCATGGTTACCATCTTTAATGGCGAGATAACACTCCGGACAGGTTATCGACGATCCGGAGATATAGTCGATCAGTGCATTGGATGGATCCGACACAGTATTGGAAAATGTAGTCTGATAGGATGCCGCAAAACTGCCGGAATCTGATCCGATTGCCACGTTATCATGATCCGATTTATACAGCAGTGACAGGCTGCCATTATTGACACCACCATTGATATTGAACGCATTGTAGACACAATTCGGTTCGCAATTCGATGGCCCCGTAGGCGGTGTTAAACTACTACCGAGTATAATACCGGATGTGCTTGGTGTGATAATAATCGCATGAGCATTAAAACCGGCAACCCCGAATAGTAAAGTGAACAGGGAAACCACTCCTGCTTTAGTTATTTTTTGTGTGATAAACATAACCCCTCTCCTCCATTTTATTTTAAGTAAGCCGTTTAGCTTATTTTAATACAAGCACAATTTATGCCAGATTTATAAAATGTTCCAGTTAATTGTTCTGAAACGCTTTATTTTTCTACTCTGTACTTTAATGTGCTCAAATCCACAAATGTGTAAAAAAATTCGACACAACTCATCGCTATCAATCCGATCTCTCCGCGCATGCATTGCATACTCATTTCTATAACGTTGCACCAGAGGCGCATGAAAAAACCGATGCAAGCGATACACGCCGTATGGGAAACCCTGTAAAATCCGTTACACGCTCACTGAGCGTTTTTTCATGAGTACACCGACATTCCAATGAATACACCGACATTCCAGGACATTATTTTCACCCTGCAACGTTACTGGGACAGGCAGGGCTGCGCCATTTTGCAGCCTTACGACATGGAAGTCGGCGCAGGCACCAGCCATACGGCAACGTTTCTGCGCGCGCTGGGGCCGGAACCGTGGAAAGCGGCTTATGTGCAGCCGTCGCGGCGGCCGAAGGATGGCCGTTATGGCGACAATCCGAACCGCTTGCAGCATTATTATCAATTCCAGGTGGTATTGAAGCCTGCACCCAAAAACATTCTTGATCTGTATTTCGATTCCCTGCGCGAACTGGGGCTCGACCTGCGGCAAAATGATGTGCGCCTGGTGGAAGATGACTGGGAAAATCCGACGCTGGGGGCCTGGGGGCTGGGCTGGGAAGCCTGGCTGAACGGCATGGAAGTCACGCAATTCACGTATTTTCAGCAGGTCGGCGGCATCAATTGCAGGCCGATCACCGGTGAAATCACTTACGGTCTGGAACGGCTGGCCATGTCTCTGCAAGGTGTCGAGAATGTTTACGATCTGATCTGGACTGACGGACTGACGTATTACGATGTCTATCACCAGAATGAAGTGGAGCAGTCGAAATACAACTTTGAGCAGAGCGACCCCGACTATTTGTTCAATACGTTTACCCATCATGAACAACAGGCACGGCATCTGGTTGAACAGCAACTGGCACTGCCGGCTTACGAACAAATATTAAAGGCCGCACATACTTTTAATCTGCTTGATGCGCGCGGCGCGATTTCAGTCACCGAACGCGCCGCCTATATCGGCCGCATCCGCAATCTGTCGCGCAGTGTCGCGCAGGCCTACTATGCCAGCCGCGAACGCCTCGATCCGCCGTTTCCCCTGGCGCCGCGCGAATGGGTGGCACAGCTTCCGCAAGCCAAACCTTCATCAACTGCAGCATCAGCATGACTACAAAAAACTTACTGGTTGAATTACGGGTGGAAGAACTCCCGCCCAAATCGCTCAAACAACTCGGCGACAGTTTTGCCGAATTGATCGCGGCCAGCCTGCAGGCACAAGGATTGATTGATGCCGATGCTGCGAAGGCCGTTTTTGCTTCACCGAGACGCCTGGCAGTATGGATTGCCGGGGTTGCGAACCAGGCAGCGGACAAATCCGTTTCACAAAAACTGATGCCGGTTAAGGTCGGTCTGGACGCAAACGGACAGGCGACACCACCCCTGTTAAAAAAACTCGCCAGCCTTGGCACCGATGCTTCCGCCGTGCACCGCCTGAAGCGCGTGCAGGAAGACAAAGCGGAAATTTTGTTTTTCGACAGCATCGTACCCGGTATCCGGCTGACCGAAGGATTGCAGGCCGCGATTGCGGAAGCCATTGAGTGCCTGCCGATTCCCAAAGTCATGACTTATCAATTGGCCGACGGCTGGAGCAACGTCCATTTCGTGCGTCCTGCGCACGGCCTGATTGCGCTGCACGGTGCGGATATCGTACCGGTCTGTATTTTGGGACTTGACGCAGGCCGTGAAACCCAGGGACACCGTTTTGAAGCACAAAGCAACGTCATTCCGATCAACGATGCGGACAGTTATGCGCAGCAATTGGCGGCGGAAGGCGCAGTTATCGCGCGTTTTGACGATCGCCGGGCAGAAATCGTGCGGCAATTGATTGCTGCCGCCAATAAGGAAAATCTCATTCTGCTTCAGGATGCCGCATTGCTGGATGAAGTCACCGCGCTGGTTGAATGGCCCAATGTACTGGCCGGCCAGTTTGAGCCCGACTTTCTGGAAGTGCCGCAGGAATGCCTGATTCTGACGATGAAAGCCAATCAGAAATATTTCCCGCTGATGGATGCCGGCGGGAAGCTCGCCAACCGTTTTCTGCTGGTTGCCAATATCCGGCCATCAGACCCCGGCCTTGTGATATCCGGAAACGAACGTGTGGTACGTTCGCGTCTCGCCGATGCAAAATTTTTCTATGACCAGGACCGCAAAAAAACACTGGAGTCCCGCCTTCCCGGACTGAATCATGTGGTCTATCACAACAAACTCGGTACGCAGGGTGAGCGCATTCAGCGCGTCCGCGCCATCGCCCGTTCCATCGCGCTGTTGCTCGGTGGCGAAACGCTTGCCGATGAAGCCGGTCAGGCAGCACTGCTGTCGAAAACCGACCTGCTTACGGATATGGTCGGCGAATTTCCTGAATTGCAGGGCATCATGGGACATTACTACGCGCTGCATGACGGTCACAGCGAAACGATTGCGCAGGCCATCGAGGATCACTACAAACCGCGTTTTTCCGGCGACAACCTGCCGCGCAATACTGTCGGCCTATGTGTCGCACTGGCTGACAAGCTTGAAACACTGACCGGATTGTTCGGCATTAACCAGATTCCGACAGGCGATAAAGA
Organism: uncultured Nitrosomonas sp.; assembly: GCA_964612715.1. Classification (GTDB taxonomy): domain Bacteria; phylum Pseudomonadota; class Gammaproteobacteria; order Burkholderiales; family Nitrosomonadaceae; genus Nitrosomonas. Next base: position 6,447 of record CAZTCY010000007.1, read on the forward strand.
TCCTTTTGCGCTGCGCCGCCATGCGCTGGGCATTATCCGCATGCTGATTGAAAAGGAATTACCGTTGTCACTGGATTTTCTGCTCGAGGAAGCCCGGCTCGCATTTGACGACAAATATCCGGAAACCGCCGAATCACCATTGCAGTTTATTTATGACCGCCTGGCTGGCAGTCTGCGCGAACAGGGCTATCTGGTGCAGGAAATTGACGCAGTGCTGAGTCAATCACCGAAGATACTCATGGATATTCTCAAAAGACTCGAGGCTGTGCGCGCATTCAAACAATTACCCGAAGCGGACAGCCTCGCAGCCGCCAATAAGCGTGTACACAACATTCTGGAAAAAAACGCGAAAAACGGCATCCCGATCCCTGCTATGATCAATACCCGCCTGCTCAAAGAACCCGCCGAAACCGCGCTGCATCATGCGCTGCAAAGCACAAAAATTCTTGCCGACAGCGCTTTTGAATCCGGCGCATATACTCAGTCACTACAAACACTGGCCGCACTCAAGACACCGATCGATACATTTTTCGACAATGTGATGGTCAATACTGACGATGCCGATTTACGCGCAAACCGGCTATGCCTGCTCCAACTGATGCATCAATCCATGAACCGGGTGGCTGATCTTTCCAGACTGGCGAATTGATATGAAACTGGTGATTCTTGATCATAACGGTGTTATCAACCAGAACAGCGAAACCTTTATTAAAACACCTAATGAATGGCTACCTATCCCCGGCAGCCTAGAAGCCATCGCACGCCTGACACACTCCGGTTACCGCATCATTACAGCCACCAATCAATCCGGCATCGGACGGGGCTTGCTGGATATGGTGACGTTCAACACGATCAACGACAAAATGTACAAAGCAGTCGCCCAGACCGGCGGACGCATTGACGCCATCTTCTTCTGCCCGCATACCAGTACCGATAAATGCAATTGCCGCAAACCCAGAACCGGCATGTTCGAAGAAATCATGCAGCGGTATGGCACGGACCTGAAAAATGTACCCATCATCGGCGATGCATTACGCGACCTGCAGGCGGCTAATGCCATCGGCGCCTTGCCGGTGCTGCTGTTGACCGGCAAAGGCAAAATGACACAGGAACGCAATAAATTGCCACCACGCACATTGGTTTTCGATGACCTGTCCGCTGCCGTTGACGCTATCACAGGGCATACCTGATGCAAGCATTACTGCGCTCCGCACTCTATATGCTGCTGCTGGCGATCATCACGCCGCCTTATGCGGTTTTCACACTGGCCTGTTTTCCGCTCTCGCCGCATAACCGATACCGCATCACATCAACCTGGACACACATCATTTTATTCCTGCTGGAACATATCTGCGGCCTGCGCTACCGCATTCTGGGCGCGGGAAATATTCCCGCCACACCCAGCATCGTACTGTCCAAACATCAGTCGGCGTGGGAAACGCTGGCTTTCCAGAAGATTTTTCCACCGCAGGTCTGGGTATTGAAGAAAGAACTCTTGCGCATTCCCTTTTTCGGCTGGGGGCTGGCAATGACCAGTCCTATCGCGATCGACCGCAGCGCGGGCAGAAGCGCGCTGGATCAGGTGGTCGAACAGGGCCGCGATCGGCTGCAGCATGGCTTCTGGGTGGTGATTTTTCCGGAAGGTACACGTATCCCGCCCGGCCAGAAAGGCAAATACCGCATCGGCGGCGCCTGGCTTGCCACGCACACTAACGTTCCTGTCGTACCGGTAGCGCACAACGCCGGTGAATTCTGGGCCAGAAACGCCTTTATCAAAAAACCCGGCACCATCACCGTCAGTATCGGCAAACCGATTGATCCGTCCGGCATGGAGCCCAATGCACTCAATGCGCAGGTGGAACACTGGATTGAACATGAAATGGCACGGATCAGTCGTCATCCGGCTGCTCCGCAGTGACACCCGCGTTTCCCGATAGTCATGATGGTGCAGAAAATCCTGCTGGCTGAGAAAAAAATTGAATATCAGCTCAAGCGCAGCAGCCGCAAAACCATAGGCATCAAGATCAGCCGCTGTGGCGTGCAGGTGTGCGCGCCAATGGATTTATCCGTATCTGAGATTGACCGGCTATTGCAAACCAAGGCCCGCTGGATACATCAAAAACTGACTGAGTGGAGCGACAGGAAACCGTTAAAAGCAATCGCGCACGATGATCGCGCACTGTACCCGATGCTGGGAGATTTCTGGAAGCCTGAAATAGACGCCTGCGGGCAAGTACACATGGCACCCGTAGCCAGCGATGCAGCGATACATTCATCCGCTGCGGATGACACCCCGAAGCCGGAGTTCATGCAAAAATGGATCGCCGTCTGGTACCAGCAACACGCGGTTGCCTGCTTCAGCGAACGTCTGGCACTGTATGCCAGCAGGCTCAACATTGCGAAGCCGCACTTCAGGCTGTCGCACGCAAAAACGCGCTGGGGCAGCTGCAACAGCCGTGGCGTCATACGGTTGAACTGGCGCCTGATTCAGCTGCCGCTGCGCCTGATCGACTACGTCGTTGCCCATGAACTCTGTCACCTGGCCGAGATGAATCACTCACCGGCGTTCTGGCAGCTGGTCGCCGGCATTTATCCGGATTATCAGCAGGCGCGTCAGGAACTCAACACCTATGCCGTCTGTTAGTCTTTTTTATTTATGCACCGAATCCACTATAGCATGCTAAATTCCATTTCCAGTATCGGCAGGCTTGTTTGACAAACTGTTGATTTAACGTTTACTTGCAGTGAAAATGGATTTTCTGACTTCAATAATGGTCTATGATGTTATGTCAGGAAGAACCTGAGGACCTACACTTTAACGCGCACCGTGTTCAGAAAATTACATATCGTCACTTACAATATCCACAAAGGATTTTCCAGCTTCAATCAGCGGCTGATCGTACACGATCAGCGCAGCCATCTGCGTGACCTGAATGCCGATATCGTCTTTCTTCAAGAGGTGGTTGGCCAGCATGCTAAACATGCCAGTCGCTTGAGTAACTGGCCCCAGGGCGGCCAGCATGAATTCCTGGCGGATTCCGTATGGCCTGAGTCCGTTTACGGAAAAAATGCGGTTTATGACGCAGGACATCATGGCAACGCCATTTTAAGCCGTTACCCTATCGTTTCCTGGGAAAACGAAGATATTTCAGCACACCGTTTTGAAAGCCGCGGCCTGCTGCATTGTGAGATCAGCATCCCGGAGTGGCGGGATAACCTGCATTGCATTTGTGTCCACCTTGGACTGTTCAAGCGCGGCAGGCATGCACAACTCAGAGCGCTGAACAATCGCATCCGGAAAATGGTTCCACGCCACGCGCCGCTGGTGATCGCCGGTGATTTTAACGACTGGAACGAAAAAACTGGCGCCATACTCACCGACACGCTGGATTTGACGGAAGTCTTTGAATTCACGACGGGTCGGGCTGCACGCAGCTTCCCTGCCGTATTGCCGATATTGCGGCTCGACCGCATTTATGTGCGTGGATTTCATATCGAAAATACCCGCGTGCATCATGGTTATCCCTGGTCAAAAACATCCGATCATGCCGCTTTATCCACCAATGTCGTGCGCCGATGAGTCAAACCGGATTCACTGAAGGCAATAAACTCAGGCTTTTATGCAGCGGCAGCGCATTCTTCCCGGCGCTGGAACGTGCCATTAATGCGGCAACAATGGAAATCTACCTGGAAACCTATATTTTCAAGGATGATCCTATCGGTCACAGGATTGCAGCCGCTTTGATACGCGCGGCCAGGCGCGGCGTGTCCGTTCATGTGCTCATCGATGGATACGGTTCCTATCATTTACCCGGGATTTTTATTCAGAATCTGCTGAATGCCAATATAAAACTGCTGATTTACCGACGCGAGGATTTCTTTTTCAGATTCCGCCGTTACCGCCTGCGCCGCATGCACCGTAAGCTGACCGTCATTGATGCGCGCGTCGCCTTTGTTGGTGGAATCAATATTGTCAGCGACTACGACCATCCACACGAACAGACACCGCGCCTTGACTACGCGGTGTTGATTGAAGGCCCGGTGCTGGAAAAGATAGATTACGCGGCACGGCATTTATGGATGATCGTTGCGTGGGCGCACTTCAGGAAGCGCTGGATCAACAGTAACAGTAAGAAACTGCCAGCCTCGATCAAGCACAAGGGCAATCAACCGGCCGGCTTCCTGATTCGCGACAACCTCCGGCACCGCCATGATATTGAACACGCGTATCTCGATGCCATCAATCAGGCAAACACTGAAATCATCATTGCGAATGCGTACTTTCTGCCTGGCAGGCATTTCTGCAATGCCTTGAACAAAGCAGCCCGCCGCGGCGTCAGTGTCATTTTGCTGTTACAGGGAAAAATCGAATACCGGTTGCAGCATTACGCAACACGTGCGCTGTATGGCAATCTTCTGGATGCAGGTATCAAAATTTATGAATATAACCGGAATTACTTACACGCCAAGGTTGCTGTTATTGACCGCTATTGGTCGACGGTCGGTTCTTCCAATATCGATCCTTTCAGTCTGATGCTGGCGCGCGAAGCCAATCTGGTCATCATGGACAAAGCTTTTGCACATCAACTGAGAGCAAACCTGATGCAGGCGATAACGAAAGAATCAGCACCGGTTATCCGCTTTCACTGGCGATCGCAGTCCTGGCTGTATCATGCACTGTACCGGTTCTGCTACTTCGTCATTTACTACGCACAGAGTATTCTGGGTTACGGCTACAAGGAAATGCAGCATCACCATGCCCTATAAAACGAATTCAGATACGCTTCAATTCAATCAGGAACAACACAGCCGGATTAATGCGGCAGCGGCTATTCTGGACAGTGGCGGCATTGTCGCTTTTCCCACGGAAACGGTATATGGCCTGGGCGCAGATGCAACCAATCCTGCGGCTGTGCGGAAAATCTACGACATCAAGCAACGCCCGGCCGACCATCCGTTAATTCTGCATATCGGCGGCATCGCACGTATGGAATACTGGTCACAGGAAATTCCCGAATCAGCCTGGATGCTCGCCGAACACTTCTGGCCCGGACCATTGACGTTAATCCTGAAAAGAAGCCGGCATGTTCCGGACTGCGTAACAGGCGGACAGGATACCGTAGGCATTCGAATGCCCGCACACGCAATTGCGCTTGCGTTGCTCAATGCGATTCATCCGGAAAAAGCAATTGCTGCACCCTCTGCAAATCTGTACGGCAAGATCAGTCCGACCACATCGGCGCATGTGCAAGCAACACTGGCTGGAAAAGTGGATATGATTCTGGACGGCGGCCCCTGTGCAATCGGTCTGGAAAGCACCATAGTCCGCGCCGATCATCGAACAGTCTCGATCCTGCGGCCTGGCGGCATCGCCGTATCCGAAATTGAATCGGCCCTGAATCAACCCGTGATTCTCGCGCACCACAGTTCCCGGCAGGCCATTCGCGTTTCCGGTTCACTGCCCGCGCACTACGCGCCATCGACACCGCTTAGACTGCATACCAAAGCGGAAATATACAAACTGGCGCTCCAGCTTGCCGAACAGCATTTCCAAATTGCCGTCATCACCTGGTCGGACATCGCCCCCCGTTCACTCAGCGCGCCAGAGATTCGGCACATTGCCATGCCACCCGATCCGGTTGAATACGGCAAACAACTCTATACGACGCTCCATCAGTGCGACCGGATCGGACTTGATTTTATTCTGATGGAAACACCACCACAAAAACCGGCCTGGCTGGCCGTCACAGACCGCCTGCAACGGGCAAGCCGCGCACATCCCGAAACCTGAACAAACTATAACCATATGAATAGCACAGACAAAAACGATACACTCAAAGCAGTCCTGTTTGATGTTGACGGCACACTCGCCGATACCGAGCGAGACGGTCATCGTCCTGCGTTTAATGCCGCCTTTAAAGAATTCAATTTATCCTGGCACTGGGATGTTCCGCTGTATGGCGAGCTGCTCCAGGTTACCGGCGGTAAGGAAAGAATCCGCTTCTATATGGAAAAATACCAGAGCGATGAACTCGGCCAAAGCGATCTGGATGCATGGATCGCAGGTTTGCACAAAGCCAAAACACGCCACTTCAAGGCACTGATGGAACGCGGTGAGATCCCGCTACGGCCCGGTGTCAGGCGTTTGATTCACGAGTTACGCGACAGAGATATCCGCATCGCTATCGCAACCACGACTACACCGGAAAATGTAACTTATCTGCTGCAATCCACCCTGGGTGATGATGCGGCGGGTTTGTTCGAGGTGATCGGCGCCGGCGATATCGTGCCGCAAAAGAAACCTGCGCCGGATATTTACTTCTGGGTGCTCGACCAATTACAACTTAAGCCTTCGCAGTGTATCGCCATCGAGGATTCCGAGAATGGATTGCAGGCTGCGCGTGCCGCAGGTCTTGCGACCCTGATTACAGTCAACCATTACACGCTGCAACAGAATTTTACCGACGCAGTCGCCGTGCTATCCGACCTGGGTGAACCGGATCAGCGTTTCACCGCAATTTCAAGTCTTCCGGAAGCGTTTGACAAGCCTTGGGTGAATGTCGGTGCGTTAATGCAATTATTGAATCGCTGATGACAACAAAGCACGCAAATCCATATATGGCGCATGAAGATCAGGTAACGGAAAGAACCCACAAAAACCCCATTTTACGCCGATCACTGCGCCGACTTTTTTCTTGATCGATTTCAATAATGCGATTATTTCGCCATTTGCTTCTCACGGATTTCATCGAGTGTTTTGCAATCGATACATAATGTCGCCGTTGGACGCGCTTCGAGCCGTTTCAAACCGATTTCGATGCCACAGCTTTCACAATAGCCATATTCATTCGCGTCTATTTTTGCAATGATTTCATCAATTTTTTTGATCAATTTGCGTTCGCGATCACGATTGCGTAATTCAAGCGTCATATCCGATTCCTGACTGGCACGATCGTTTGGATCGGCAAATACCGTCGCCTCATCCTGCATCGTATGCACCGCCCGATCAATATCCTGACCTAATTCAATTTTCATACCCTCCAGTATCTTGCGAAAATGTGCAAGCTGCTCAGAGTTCATATATTCTTCACCCGCTTTTGGTTCATAGGGAGTAATATCTTTACTCTGTAGATCTTCCGGCATCATCTTAAATGCTCCTATTCAATTTTCTAATGGGTAAAAAAACAATTTCCACGCTAAAACCAAACTGGTTATTATACAACAATTTGTTTATTCGTTTATGACACTTGCTCTCAGACTTAATCCGTAAATGTTCATGTGCATTCCGGTTGATAAATCAATGGCATAATAAAAACCGTTTCGAATTCAAATATTCGACAACAAAAGATCACGATAACCATCCCATTTCAGTTACATGCACTGAAAACCCAGATTACCCGCAGGCTTAAGGATAGTTCGATGGATTGGCCAATGCTGTCGCTGCTTTTCTTGATTCTTGTCGCCAATGGTTCGCCCATTCTGCTGCGATACTTCATGCGTAATACTTTTTCTTACCCGATTGATTGCGGCTACAGTTTTGTTGACAACAAACGACTGCTCGGCAATGCAAAAACCTGGCGCGGACTGATGGGTTCACTGTTAATCACCAGCTTGTCCGCGCTGATGATTGGATATGACCTGGAAACAGGCGTATTGGTTGCATCTGGTGCAATGGGTGGAGATATTTTGTCGAGCTTCCTCAAAAGACGACTGGATATGCACCCCAGTGCCAGAGCGCCGTTACTGGATCAGGTACCGGAATCCCTGGTTCCGGCATTACTGCTCATGCAGGCATTTCAACTATCCGTTGCCGCTGTCGTGACGCTGGTGCTCGTTTTCTTTTTGCTGGATATCACACTTTCTCGACTGTTGTATCAGCTGGGTATCCGTAAGAAACCCTACTAAGGTTTAATTGCAAAAATAAGTCATTCACAATGAATCGGTAAACATCGATGCAAAAGTTTCTGATTTTCCGGAATTGTGCCGATAATAATCAATTGTCAGTTACTACCTGTACGGGTACACTGCAATCGATGTCGTTTTCAGTACATAATGGAACGACAATGCATTGATGGTTAAAAGAGGAGTTTTAGATGAGAAAAATGACTCAATTGGTTCTTGTGCTGTTTTTTCTGATGTTTTCGTTCTCACATGCCATAGCGGCAGAACAGTATGGATACAACAACTACATCAGCACCTCCAGTAAAAAGCTGGTTACCGGTATTGCCAATACTGCAACCGGCTTCATGGAATTGCCCAAGAATATCATTCTGACTACACAGCGGGAGTCCATCGCTCATGGCCTGACCTTCGGACTTGCGTCCGGGGTGATGCACGCTGTGGGCCGTACTGTCATTGGCGTTTTTGATGTCGCAACATTCTGGATTCCGACACCACCATCGGTACAGCCCGCTTATATCTGGGATGACTTCTCAGTGGAAAGCTCTTATTAAAATAACAGCCTTAAATAACCCCGAATCCGGAATCAAAAGAAACGCCGCATCGACATACGCATGATGCGGCGTTTTATTTTTCGCTTAATTTTTCCGGATCTTAATAGCGCAACTCGCGCAGCGCCGCAATTCTTTCTTCCAGCGGCGGGTGTGACATGAACAAGCTTTTTAACCCTGAACTTATTCCACCGGAAATACCAAAAGCTGCCAGTTGATCCGGCAGATGTGGCTGATTAACGGTCATTTGCAGTCGTTGCAATGCGGCGATCATTTTATCCCGTCCGGCCAGGTTGGCACCGCCCGCATCCGCACGAAATTCACGTTGACGGCTAAACCACATGACGATAATGCTCGCAAGTATACCCAGCACAATCTCAGCGATAATTGCAGTTACCCAGAACGCCGGGCCGTGACCGTTTTCAGTCTTGAAAACAACGCGATCAACCGCATGGCCGATAACGCGTGACAGAAAAATGACGAATGTGTTAACAACACCTTGAATCAATGCCAGTGTTACCATATCGCCATTCGCGATGTGACTGACCTCATGCGCCAGAACAGCCTCCGCTTCATCCTCGGTCATGGTGTTAAGCAGTCCCGTGCTGACCGCCACAAGCGCATCATTTTTTGACATACCGGTGGCAAAAGCATTGACATCGGGTGCATGATAAATAGCAACTTCCGGCATACCGATACCTGCTTTTTTAGCCTGACGCTGAACCGTAGTAAACAACCAGTGTTCCTGCGCATTGCGCGGCATCTCAATGACCTGCGCACCGGTGAAGCGTTTCGCGGTCCATTTGGACATGGCCAGTGACATCAATGAACCGCCAAAACCAAAAACAGCCGCAAACAGCAACAACGCATTAATATCGAGTCCCGCGCCCTGTTCATCCAGTATACGTTCGAACCCCAGCAGTCGCAGTGTAATACTCAAAACAACGACAATTGCCAGGTTCGTCGCGAGAAAAAGAAAAATTCTTTTCATATTCGATTACTCCATGGAAAAATTTAATCGTTTGATTGACGCTATAAATATACGGCTTGTTTACTTGCTTTCAAGTGATGCTATTCAGGAAAAAGGCCAGCCTGAATTATCGGGTTTGGTTGGCACGCGCAAAGCCTGCCGGTGGTATCGTACTGGTTGGGTTTGTTTCAACAATCTGGAAGAAAATCTCATTTTTCTTGATCATACCGATATCGTTGCGCGCACGCTCTTCGATTGCGTCCGTTCCTTGCTTCAAATCATTGATTTCAGCATGAAAAATCATGTTGCGATTTTGAAGTTTGAGATTTTCTTCCTGCGTCTGGATAATGTCTTGCTCAATCGCACGCACCTGCAACCAACCGCCTTTACCAGTCCATAACGGAAACTGGATCAGCGCGATTAGAGTCATCAGCACGACAGCGAATGATTTCATTTCTACATTATTATTTCAATTGATAAAAGGCGCCACGTCCCGCATACCGCGCCATATCACCCAGATCTTCCTCGATACGCAGCAACTGATTATATTTTGCCAGCCGATCGGAACGCGAAAGCGAACCTGTTTTAATCTGCAATGCATTGGTCGCCACCGCGATATCAGCAATTGTTGTGTCTTCCGTTTCTCCTGAGCGGTGCGAAATAACTGCAGTATAACCGGCGCATTTGGCCATTTCAATTGCAGCCAGTGTTTCGGTCAATGTGCCGATCTGGTTGACTTTGATGAGAATAGCATTAGCGATATTCCGTTTGATACCTTCCTGCAGAATTTTGGTGTTGGTCACAAAAATATCATCACCAACCAGCTGCACAGCTTTGCCCAGCCGGTTGGTCAGCAATTCCCAGCCGTTCCAGTCAAGCTCGCTCATACCGTCTTCAATACTGATGATCGGGTATTTGTCTACCCACGATGCGAGGTAGTCGGCAAATTGTGCGGATGTCAGATTTAAACCATCGGATGACAAATGATATTTACCGTCGGAAAAATATTCCGAGCTTGCGCAGTCAACGGCAATTGCGACATCACGCCCCGGCTGATAGCCCGCCAGATCGATAGCCTGGACAATCAATTGCAGCGATTCTTCATTGCCATTCAGATTCGGCGCGAACCCGCCTTCATCACCAACGGTGGTGGGCATATTTTTTTCGTTGAGCAGCTTTTTCAAGGCGTGAAAAATCTCCGAGCCACAACGAATCGCATCGCGGAAATTGCCGATACCGAACGGCACAATCATGAATTCCTGCATATCAATATTATTATTGGCATGCGCCCCGCCATTAACTAGATTCATTAATGGTACCGGCATGGACATCATGCCGGCACCACCGAGATAGCGGTATAACGGCAGACCGGATTCATCCGCAGCCGCTTTAGCCACGGCAAGGGACACCGCAAGAATTGCATTGGCGCCGATACGGGATTTGTTTTCTGTACCGTCGAGATCGATCAGTGCCTGATCGATAAAACTCTGGTCAACGGCGTCCAATCCAATCAATGTTTCGGAAACTTCGGTGTTGACATTCTCAACCGCCTGCAGAACACCCTTGCCCAAGTAGCGTTGTGCATCGCCATCCCGCAGCTCAACAGCTTCCCGGGTGCCAACAGAAGCGCCTGATGGAGCAGCGGCGCGTCCTAAAACACCGGATTCCAGCAGCACATCTGCTTCAATGGTTGGATTACCGCGAGAATCTAAAATCTCGCGCGCGATGACTTCTACTATTGCACTCATGCTTACGTTTTCCCTGTATTATCTGTTTGGCTTTTTTGTTTCGGATTTTAATTTTTTAATATACTTCAAATTCAAATGGCTATTTAATTTTTTTGTGTGGAATACACATTAAATGGCCACATGCCGGCGTGTCTGTTGTATTTGCAATACAACACAAACCATCCGGCAGACAGCGCATCACGTTTTGGTTGCCGCAACCGGTTTGATCTGTGTTTCTCCAGATAACTGTTGGCTAGCGGCATAATCAATGGCTGCCTTGATAAAGGACTTGAACAGCGGATGACCTTGTCGTGGTGTGGATGTAAATTCGGGATGAAACTGACACCCCAGAAACCATGGGTGCTCTGTTTCGGAAAGCTCAATAATCTCACATAAATCTTCATCCAGCGACAAACCGCTGACACGGAGTCCGGCTTGTTCCAGCTGTGGAAGATAATCGCTGTTGACCTCATAGCGATGGCGATGGCGTTCGGTGATTTTATCGGCGCCGTAGGTTCTCCAGGCCAGCGAGTCTTTCTTCAACAGACATTCCTGACCACCCAGACGCATGCTGCCACCAATATCCGAATTTTCATCGCGTTTCTCGATTCGCCCGTCTTTGGTACGCCATTCGGTAATCAATCCAATCACGGGGTAAGGCGTATCCGGATTAAATTCCGTACTATGCGCGCCGACCATGCCGGTTTTGTTACGGGCATACTCGACGACGGCGAGCTGCATGCCAAGGCATATGCCGAGGTAGGGTATACGATGCGTGCGTGCATAATTGATCGCGAGTATCTTGCCCTCCACGCCACGCTTGCCGAACCCGCCCGGCACTAGAATGGCATGCATGCCATTCAAGCTGTCGGTGCCGTTCTTCTCAATCTGCTCGGAGTCCAGATAAGTGATATTGATTTTGCTGCACGTATGAATACCGGCATGCATCAAGGCTTCCGACAGCGATTTATAAGATTCCGTCAGATCGACATATTTCCCGACCAGTGCAATGGTCACCGCATGTGTCGGATGCTCAAGCGCATAAACCAGTTTCTTCCATACACTCAGATCAGCGGGCTTAGCCAGAATGCCAAGCTTGTGACAGATAATTTCATCAAGCATCTGCTCGTGCAGCAGCGCAGGAATTTTATAAATGCTGTCAACATCAATGGCTGATATGACGGCCTGCTCCTTGACATTGGTAAACAGCGCGATCTTGCGGCGCTCCTCCTTGGGAATTTCACGATCGGAGCGGCATAAAATCACATCGGGCTGTATCCCGATTTCACGCAACTCCTTGACGGAGTGCTGTGTCGGTTTGGTTTTTAATTCACCGGCCGACCCGATATACGGCAATAGCGTCAAATGGATAAAGCAGGTATCGTCGCCAGGCAATTGTGTTGCCATTTGGCGTATGGCTTCAAGAAACGGCAGGGATTCGATATCCCCGACAGTACCACCGATTTCAATTATGGCGACATCGGCATCTCCAACACCGGCCTGAATGTATCGCTTGATCTCATCGGTAATATGCGGAATAACCTGAACGGTTCCACCGAGATAATCACCGCGCCTTTCCTTACGGATGACGCTCTCATAAATCTGACCCGTGGTAAAGTTGTTGTGGCGGGTCATTTTAGTACTGATAAACCGCTCATAATGCCCGAGATCGAGATCGGTTTCCGCACCATCTCCGGTGACAAAGACCTCACCATGCTGAAACGGGCTCATGGTACCCGGATCGACATTGATGTAGGGATCCAGTTTCAGCATCGTCACCTTAATCCCTCTGGATTCCAGCACAGCTGCCAGAGACGCGGCGGCAATGCCCTTACCCAGCGATGACACGACCCCACCCGTAACAAAGACGTATTTGGTCATTGGATACTAGAACGGATTAAAAATTGCTGTTGTGCGGCAAAACTGCGTTTAATGAGTATGTCGGGCATTGCGCTTTCCGAAGCTTCTGTACTTATACAGCCTTTTTGTCTATTAACGAATTTCTGCAAGCAAATAATTCATCATTTGTTCAGCCTGCTGACGATAACTGCCGCCAAACAGATTCAAATGATTCAGGATATGATAAAGATTATATAAAACTTTGCGCGTATTATACCCTGAATCCAGTTGATATTCATGTCGATAAGCGGAATAAAACCGCTCAGGAAATCCGCCGAACAATTCAGTCATCGCCAAATCCGTTTCACGGTCACCGTAATACACTGCAGGATCAAATAAAACAGCTTCCTCCGTGCGCGTATAGGCATAATTTCCACACCATAAGTCACCATGCAGCAGAGACGGGAGCGGCTGATAGCCGGCAAAAAAATGACCGACGTTGTCAAATAATCGCTCGCCAAGTTGCTGCAACCGGCCACAGTATCCGTTTTCCTGTGCCAGATGCAACTGGAAGCCAAGCCGGTGCGTACGCCAGAATGAAACCCAGTCGTCCGACCGGGTATTTATCTGCGGTGTGCTGCCGATCGTATTGTTCCTTGACCAGCCGAACTGCGCCGCCTGAGTCCGGTGCAACGCCGCCAGCCCGTAACCCAGCGCATCCGGATTGCTTCCGGAATGTGCGCCGAGATCCAGATACTCGAGCACCAGCCAGGCATAACTTCCGTTCTGTCCCCGGCATACCGGCCGCGGAACGCGTAGTGTATTGGACCGGCTGATTTCCTGAAGCCCTTCGGCTTCAGCAGCAAACATATCCAGCCCATCGGCCGAATTAATTTTGACAAAAAAGCGTTGCCGATCATCTGCAATGCGATAGGCCTGATTGATACACCCGCCTCCAACCGCGTCGATTACTTTGGGATGGAATGGCTGACCTGTAGTGGCTTTAATGTGCGCTGTTATTTCAGGCCATGCATTCATTTTTGCGGCCGTCCCGGCGCGGATCGCCTTGTCAGCAGCCTGAGAGTAACCAGCTTTGTGCACGCGCAATCGCATCACGGACCTGATTAGGCGCGGTTCCTCCGATATGATTGCGGCTTTCAAGAGAACCCTTCAACGTCAGCACCGAAAAAATATCGTGATCGATCTGTGGCGAAAACTGCTGTAATTCACCCAGATCCAAATCCGCCAGATCACACCCCTTTTTTTCCGCATACTGAACCGCTTGAGCGACTATTTCATGCGCATCACGAAACGGAGCCCCCTTTTTGACCAGATAATCAGCCAGATCCGTAGCGGTAGAAAAACCCTGTGACGCGGCTTTTCGCATGGCTTCTGTGTTGACTTGCACACCAGCCAGCATGTCAGCGTAAATACGCAGCGTATCGGTCAGTGTATCTACGGCATCGAAAAGGGGTTCTTTGTCTTCCTGATTATCCTTATTGTAGGCCAGTGGCTGCGCTTTCATCAATGTCAGCAGTGCAACCAGATGACCATTGATGCGGCCGGTTTTACCACGCACCAGTTCTGGAACATCGGGGTTCTTTTTCTGCGGCATGATCGATGAACCCGTACAAAAACGGTCCGCCAGCATGATAAAACCGACAGACGGGTTCATCCATAATATCAATTCTTCTGACATACGTGACAAATGCATCATGATCAACGATGCACAGGCACAGAATTCTATGGCGAAATCCCTGTCGGAAACCGCATCCAGAGAGTTTTCACAAACACCATCGAAGGCGAGTTCCCGCGCCACCATTTCACGGTCTATGGGATAACTCGTCCCGGCCAGGGCGGCAGCGCCAAGCGGCAATTGATTGACGCGCTTTCTGCAATCAGATAAGCGCCCGGCATCGCGTTTGAGCATTTCAAAATAAGCCATCAAGTGATGCGCGAAAGATACCGGCTGGGCAACCTGCAGGTGAGTAAAACCGGGCATCACTGTATCGGTATGATTTTCAGCCAGTTTTAAGAGCGCCTGTTGCAGCGATCTGATCAACGCTATAATCTCATCAATCGCGGCACGTAAATAAAGCCTGATATCGGTGGCCACCTGATCATTGCGCGAACGGCCTGTGTGCAGCCGCTTTCCCGCATCGCCGATAATATCTGTCAGGCGTTTCTCAATGTTCAGATGCACATCTTCCCATTGCAGTGACCAGTTAAACTGTCCCTCCCGGATCTCATCGCGTATCTGTCCGAGACCGCGCTCGATCGCGATTAAATCTTCCTGCGTAATAATGTCCCGAGCAGCAAGCATTCGCGCATGCGCCAGAGAACCCTGAATGTCATATTCAGCAAGCCGGTAATCAAAACTGATCGAAGCCGTGTAGCGCTCAACCAGCGCCGAAACAGGTTCATTAAACCGCCCAGACCAGATTTTTTTATTATTATCCACTAAACCCCTATTTCCTTTATGAAATTCTTTTCATTCCCGCAACAGATCGAGAAACTGCCGCGATTACTGCAAACAATGACTAATAATCTGTTCCGCGGCTGCGGGCATCCATTTACGTATCGCCGCGTGTATTTACTGGACTGATGCACACCGCCGGTTTCCGAACGACATGCGGCATTGAATGCATGATAGTGCCGAATCGAAGCTGATCATCCCAAATCATGACGACTCAGCTCCAGACCGCATTATAAAACAAAATAGCCCTATCGTTATTTGATATACTTTTAACATGCCAGTCAGGGTATTTTTCTGCAGGAGAGCCCTGATGTTGTAATAACCCCGGATGCCGGACAGTCTGCTCAGCTCATTCAAGGATCAATCCATTTTCCTCCATATTTATTTTTTGAGTGATTAAGTGCGTTAAGGATGTTTTTTGTTGGGTATTGTGCAGACAATACTAAATTTTACGGCACTCTTCTTTTACTTCCATTGGGTTTAGTGGATAATTAGGATTTTTTTACCTGTCACCTAAAAAATCAAGGAGCTATTCATGACGAGTCAGAACAAGGAAAATGAAACACTGCAATCCAAAGCAACCACAGCCTACACCATGCTGACCAAAAAATTCGCAATGCTTGAAGATCTTCCGCAAAAACAACTACCCATGAAATACGCATTTATCCTGGTGGGTATCATCGTTTTTGTTTTTGCCTGGAAAATTATTGCAGTCAACAAAGTCGAATCAGACACGCGAAAACAACTCGAGAGCGAACGTGCCCTGATCACCCAGCAGGCCCGGGAACAAGCTGACAAGCAATACAAGAAAGAAGAAGAGCGTTTTGGACAGGTGCTGTCATGGGCTGTGCGCAGCGAACTCATCCGCAACAATATCGATCAGATCGGTCTGTACCTGAATGATATTGTGAAACAGATCAATGCGGAACGCATTGTATTGATCAGCGAAAAAGGTGAATTGCTGGTATCCACCGATAAACGTCTGGAAGACGTCAAAGGCAGCGATCTCTATCCCAAAGAAGTGATCAACGAGCACAAAATCACAATCAAATCGGATGTGAATGGCAAAAAACTGGTGATTGCCCCTGTTTCAGATTTTAACAAACGTATTGCGGTACTGGTCATCAGCTACAATCAACCAGCAATCAACTAAGAACTTGTTCAAGATAGCAGTCATCGTATTTTTGCCGGCAAAGACGCACGCCGGCATTGCAGAACGCCACAAATCAGGCATTAAATAAAACAACTACCCCCTGCGCTGTCAGGGGGTTTTTATTTATGCTGGCGTCGGATCGCCAGATTTCTCAGCCGTACGCCTGATATGTGCCCCCAGAGTTGATAATTTTTCCTCTATGGCCTCATAACCCCGGTCCAGGTGATAGATGCGATCAATGACCGTCACACCTTGTGCAACCAGTCCGGCGATAACCAGGCTGGCCGAAGCACGCAGGTCAGTGGCCATCACATTGGCACCATCGAGCCGAGCGATACCCCGGATAATCGCGGTATGGCCCTCAACTTTGATATCCGCATTCATACGCTTGAGTTCCTGAACATGCATCAGGCGGTTTTCAAAGATAGTCTCCGTGATGATCGCCGTGCCATCGGCGATACAATTGAGCGACATAAACTGTGCCTGCATATCTGTTGGAAAAGCCGGATAAGGTGCTGTACGCAGATTAACGGCACGCGGCCTCGTATTCATCTTGAGATGAATCCAGTTATCACCGGATTTGATGCTCGCCCCCGCTTCCATGAGCTTATCCAGCACAGCATCCAACAGCCGTGCATCTGTTTCCTTGAGGAAAACATCCCCCCCCGTAGCACACGCGGCGGCCAGAAAAGTACCGGTTTCAATACGGTCCGGCATGACCGTATGCATCGCACCATGTAGCGTGGAAACACCTTCAACGGTAATAATATCGCTTCCTGCGCCCCGCACTTTTGCACCCATGGCATTAAGGCAATCGGCAAGATCAATAATTTCCGGCTCCCGTGCGGCATTTTCGATAATGGTTGTACCTTCCGCCAGCGTTGCCGCCATCATCAGGTTTTCCGTTCCGGTCACGGTAACGATATCCATAACGATGCGCGCACCCCGCAGTTTTTTTGCAACCGCATGAATATAGCCATGCTTGATCGTGATTTCCGCGCCCATGGCCTCAAGTCCTTTGATATGCTGATCAACCGGCCTCATGCCGATAGCACAACCGCCGGGCAGCGAAATATTGGCTTCACCGGCACGCGCCAGTAACGGTCCCAGTACGAGAATAGCGGCACGCATGGTTTTAACCATTTCGTAGGGCGCCGTCAAATGCGTAAGATGCGCTGCCGATAATTCAACCGCGCCATCTACTTCCGCCTTGATACTCACCCCTATCTGGGCCAGAAGTTTCAACATGGTCGTGACATCATTCAATTGCGGTATATTCCTGACAGCGAGTGTTCCACATGTCAGCAATGCGGCACACAACACGGGCAACGAAGCATTCTTTGCGCCAGAGATGCGCACTTCCCCGCGTAGCGGCTTACCCCCCTGAATCAGCAGTTTTGGCATAGGTTCTTGCATAAAAATATTAAGGAATAGTTGGCTGAAATTGAATGCCGAATTATATAAGAGTTACCACCCCATGCTGTTGAAAACTGTTCTAAAACCAACGCACGTTGCAAGTGATCGAAACAACACTTCTTCTCTTCACTCCGAATCATCATGCTATGCTTAACGAACCCATTAATGCTTCTGTACGCATGTGCTATGCCTACATTCTGCCGGAGACCGAAAATGACCATTTGCCCCAAAACACCAGAAAAAGATACACCCGAAACATTAGGATTTGAAAAACAGAAAATGGTCGCCTGGTTTGATCCGAACGTATTATCACGATCCGCCTTGCAAGCCCTGCTGTCCGATATATTCGGCCGATATGCCGATAACCGTGAAATTCAGGCCGCATCCCGACTGAACGATCCACCGTACACGGATTTATCCGATAAAAAGGAGATCTGGTTTGACTATATTGCCGATTTGGGGGATGGGTGGAATTCAACCTATACCATGGCGCGCTTACTGGCCGAACAGCGCTTGGCACTCACCGAAACGGACGACGGCAAATCATATGATACGCAACGCGGCGATTTCCTGATCATGGGTGGCGATCAGGTTTATCCGGCAGCACATAAAGAAGATTACAGCAACCGTCTGGTAGGCCCCTATCGCTGCGCATTGCCATGGGCGCCTGCAGACAGGAATCCGCTGCTGTTCGCCATCCCCGGCAATCACGACTGGTATGACGGGCTGGCCAGTTTTTCACGGCTGTTTCATCATAAACGCTGGATCGGCGGTTGGCAGACTCAACAAACGCGCAGTTATTTCGCGATCAAACTGCCACATGACTGGTGGGTATGGGGAATCGATATCCAGCTGAATGCGGAAGTGGACAACGCACAGATTGATTATTTCAAAGACATTGCCCGGAACAGAATGCGCAACGGATCAAAACTGATCCTGTGCTCAGCCGAACCCAGCTGGGTTTATGCGGAATTGGAAGGCTACAAGGCTTATGACAATATGGCGTACTTCGAAAAACGCGTGATAGAAGACCAAGCGCAAAATTACAAACATCACTTCATGGTAGGTCTGTCCGGCGACCTGCATACCTATGCACGTTATGAGGATACGGAAAATACCGGCAAACAACGGTTCATCGCGGGCGGCGGCGGCGCCTATCTCTATCCCACACATGATCTGCCGGAAACACTCAGCATTCCCCAGATGACGCACAGCCCTCCCGTCATGCGCATTGAAAAATTCCACATCGGGAACAAGACTCACCGGCCCGGCGGCTGTTCAGAAAACAAACCCGGCGATCAGGCTTTTTATCCGGATCGCGACCAGTCACGCATCATTGCGGACAACTGTCTGCTGTTCCCTTTTAACAATCGATGGTTCTGCCTGCTTGCCGGTTTCATGTATTTTCTGATCGCCTGGATACTCGATAGCACATCACGGTCACTGGGCTCTGGCCTGTTTGAGGCAATCAAAACCGAAGGATTGATCAATACGGTTGATATCCTGTCTCTTGGCGTCATTGGCTGGGCGCTGGCGTGGACATTAAAAATGTGTATCAGCAATCCGGGCATTGCCTTGCTGCTTGGCGCAATTATTTGGGGACTGTTTCAATTTGCCAGACAGGGAATCACCGTTTTTAAACGCATAACGCCACCCCCGCAATCGGCGCAAAACCATCAATCCGATGAAACGATACGCACGATCGATCAAACACGATCGACAGCACTGCGGATGTTATTTGCGGGTGCGCATTTTGTCATGCTTTTTACCACATTTGTGTTTACGCTGCTGTTGACACTGAGCGTGCTCGAATGGCGCCAGACAGACAATTTTCTTTTATTCATGGCGTGCATGATTCTCATCGGCGGGTTTTTCGGCGGCGCAGTCATGGGCATTTATCTGTGGCTCAGCAACAGTTTCTTCGGCGCGCACAGCAATGAAGTTTTTTCCTGCCAGAGCATTCCGGATTACAAAAACTTTCTACGGCTGCACATCGATAAAAAAGGCAGATTAACGATTTATCCGGTCGGCGTGAATAAAACATGCTCAGACTGGGCGTTGAATAAAGCCGCAAAAGACGGCGCAGCATGGTTTGAACCCAGGCATGGAAGAATCGATCAATTCGCGCATCTGATTGAACCGCCCATTTCTGTAAAACCAAAAAAACCGTCATCCTTATTTCACTGGCTGCTTCCGAAATAATAACCTTTGGCTATAATGTGTCCGCTTGTATCCCATTTTTATCCGCTTATACTCGTTTGAATAGCGGTTCGGTTACGGCTTAGAACCTGTTCAAGATCTTGATCAAGGGGTACAAGTGCAAGGCAAAATTGAACGAAAAAGCGGAGCATACTTGTGGAGTATGTGAGCATTTTGAGTTCAATTTTAACGCCGCAATGTGCCCCTTCAGTGAGATCTTGAACAGGTTCTTAATGATGGTAAGCTACCCGATTTTACAGCATACAGTTAAACCATAAATACACAGGAGAATCCATGAGCAAACAAATCATCCAGACACCTCACGCACCGGCCGCAATCGGTACTTATTCCCAGGCGATCAAGGTCCGTGGCGGCGAAACGGTTTATCTTTCAGGGCAAATCGGTCTTGACGCATCGACCATGCAAATGGTTAATGGCATTGAAGCGCAAATCCAGCAGGTCTTTCTGAATCTGAAAGCAGTTGCGACGGCAAGCGGCGGAAGTCTGAACGATATCGTGAAACTGAATATTTTTTTGACTGATCTGGCGCATTTTGCACGACTCAATGAAATCATGGCCACGTATTTCGAACAGCCTTACCCGGCGCGTGCCGCAATTGGCGTCAATGAGCTGCCGCGCGGCGCGCTGGTCGAAATGGACGCGGTCATGGTTTTACACGATTAACCCCCGCACAGCAATCACTCCGGATTGTCCGCGCAACGGACATGTTGATCGCTATGCCCGACGTGGTTGATACATCTGCCGACACGCCCGACTTGCCTGACGCATCAATTACAGCGCTGACACAGAGTAAAAAGACGCTGGAAAAACTGCTGCGGCTTGGCATTCGCACTGAAATGGATCTGGTACTGCATTTACCGCTGCGCTATGAGGACGAAACGCATGTGTTTCCGATTAACGACGCGCCAGAGGGCAGAGCCGTGCAGGTCGAGGGCATCATCGTACATACTGAGATGCTGTTAAAACCGCGGCGTCAACTGGTTTGCCAGGTTGAAGACAGCAGCGGCAGTCTGTGCATGCGTTTCCTGAATTTTTATGACAATCAGGTCAGAACATATGCCACAGGCAAGCGCGTGCGGCTGTTTGGCGAAATTCGTCACGGCTTCTTCGGCGCGGAAATGGTACACCCCAAATGCCGGGTGATCACCCAAAACGAACCATTGTCCGACGCCATGACGCCGGTTTATCCGGTAACCGCCGGATTGCAGCAGAAAATCCTGAGCAAGCTGATCTGCCAGGTGTTGAACCGCCCGCGCAATACAACATTGCTGGCTGAAACATTGCCCGCCGGAATCATTCAACGCAATCGTCTGCCCAGCTTCAAAGAGAGCGTACTCACGCTGCATCACCCGCCGCCGGAAACATTCGCAGCTTCCCTGCAAGACCGCACGCACCCAGCCTGGCAGCGCATTAAATTCGATGAATTGCTCGCGCAGCAATTATCGATGCGCCTGCATTACCGTCAGCGGCGCAACCGTCAAGCGCCACGCTTAAGCCGCCATCCGGCATTGCATGATACCTTTATGGCGCAACTGCCTTTCAATCTGACACACGCGCAAATCCGCGTAATTGCGGAAATCAGCCGCGATCTGGATTCGGATCACCCCATGCAGCGCCTGCTGCAGGGCGACGTCGGCAGCGGCAAAACCATCGTGGCCGCCATCGCTGCATTACAGGCCATCGCCAACGGTTATCAGACGGCGATCATGGCACCGACCGAAATTCTCGCCGAACAACATTTTCAGAAATTAAACGGCTGGTTTGCGCCATTGCATATCCCAGTGGTCTGGTTATCGGGCAGCCTGAAGAAAAAAGACCGGCAGGTTGCACTGGCCGCCATTGAATCCGGCGAAGCCATGCTCGCCGTCGGCACCCATGCGCTGTTTCAGGAACAGGTCAATTTTCACCAGCTCGGACTGGCGGTTATCGACGAACAGCATCGCTTCGGCGTACATCAGCGCATGGCATTGCGCATGAAAGGCATGCCGGCGTCGGAACAAGCGCCACACCAATTGATGATGAGCGCGACACCGATTCCACGAACACTGTCAATGAGCTATCTTGCCGATCTGGACGTATCGGTGATTGATGAATTGCCGCAAGGCAGATCACCGGTGGTCACCAAACTGGTCGCCGACAACCGCCGTGACGAAGTGATAGAACGCATCCAGCACGTGTGCAGGCAAGGCAGGCAGGTTTACTGGGTGTGTCCGCTGATTGAGGAATCGGAAACGCTGCAATTACAGACCGCGATGCAAACCTATGAAACGCTATGCAGCACATTTGCCGATCTGCAGATCGGTCTGGTGCATGGGCGGCTTGCGGCGCAGGAGAAGACTGACATCATGACGCGCTTCAAACACGGCGACATTCAACTACTGGTCGCGACAACCGTGATTGAAGTCGGCGTCGACGTGCCTAACGCTTCGCTGATGGTGATCGAAAACGCGGAACGCATGGGATTATCACAGTTGCATCAACTGCGCGGACGCGTGGGGCGCGGTGCGGATGTCAGCGTGTGTATCCTGATGTATCAGAAACCGCTGTCCGAGATTGCCCGCAAACGCCTGAAAATCATTTTTGAACACAGCGATGGGTTTGAAATTGCGCGCCAGGATCTGCATTTACGTGGACCGGGCGAATTTCTCGGTGCACGGCAGAGCGGCATTCCGATGTTACGTTTTGCCGATCTGGAGCTGGATGGCGCGTTACTGACCGCTGCACAGGCGGTGGCCGATGAAATGCTCAATCAGTATCCGGATCTGGCGCAGCAACATATCCAGCGATGGCTCGGCAAAAAAACCGAATACCTGCGCGTTTAAGCGTCTTGGATCGCAACTTGGAATCCCGCGTGGGCATAAAAAACCTGCCCACCCTACATGGCTGAAACAACAAGGGCGCAATAAATTACGCCCCTACAATGACCTGCCTTGCCGGAAATCTGTTGTGCAGAAACACGCCTGAAATGTAGGAGCGTGATTCATCGCGCCCTGACGCCTTGCAAAAACCCTCTCTGATCGTTCCCACGCTCCAGCCCGAGTAGGCCTGATTAGCGCTGCGTAATCAGGCCTTCGTGTTTTATGTGTTGAGATGAACCTGCGAACCCCGGCATAAACGCCGCCACAAACGTGATAAATGATATTCGGATTCATTGCGATGCCGTTTCATTCCATTGATTAGCATAGCGCAACCCGGCTTTCATGCAAACAAAATGCCCGGTTACGCAATGCTAACCGGACCTACACGCTTTCGTGTTGAAGTGCCTTGTAGGCATCTGATTTCACTTCTGTGCTTGGTGTTTCTGCAAGTTTCTTGATGTTTTCGTGGATTTTGAATAGCACAATCAATAGCTCACACCAAATTCTCGCGCCTACCCCGCCTCCTACAATTATTCCAAGCCCCGTAAGAAACTTGCTGACAGTGAACTCGCCGCTCCCCCAAAACATAGTGCCGAGACCCGACACGGCAGCAATGAGCAAAAGCAGCCAATAAATAAACGTGATGATCTTTGGGGTGAGCATTGCATCAAAAAAGAAAACGTCTTTCATGTAACCTCCTTCATTTTTGTATTAAGGCATAACGCCTAAGTTAAACGGCGGGCGTAGCCCGTCCGCTTGAATGCCTGATTTTCACAGGCTCATCAGCAGGGTTTCCTTGTAAGGAAGGTGGGCCTCCCAAGAAGTGACCTGGTCAAGTAAAACCGGATACTCCAGTTAAGCGAATTTTATTGTTTTTGCTATTTCTGCTTCACACAACAAACAGGCCGGAAATGTTGGAATTCGTGCCATTCACTCCCATGCTGCCCCACCGAGCAAACAGCAAAAAATCACTGTCCGCCGCGCACGAGGCGAACTCTGTGGCTGCTAGTCAAACTGGCCTTAATATAGGTTCTTTCATCGCCAAACCTGAAGTCCACGAGCCACGCGTAACGCAGATCGCCAGCATACGGAGACGCAGACCAGAACAGAATCCCTGGCGTACTCGGAAAAACCGCGGCGTTGATAGCGGGGTCGGCACACGCCAGCTCGACAATGCTGTTCAGTTCCTTGATATCGGGCAGTCGCCAGTCGCTATGTCCCGCGAAACTGAAACTATCAACGAATTGCAACGCACCTTGCCAGTTGCCCCACTGAGCACTGTCAGCACAGCCCGCGCCATCCCAGTTTTGTCCTATCGCACAGCGCATCCACGTCAGCCCGGTTTTGTGATGCGTGGCGGTGCCGTCGTCATGCAGGGTGAAATCCTGGGTTGGCGTCGTTGGCATAATGTCGCTGCGGCAGGTCTGCGCCTGAAGCGGCTGCGCAAGGGTTAACAGCGCGGATAATGCAATCGGCGCGAAGTATAGATTTTGTTTTATTTTCATGGTGTTTTCCTATCAGTTATCATCAAAGTCGTCATTCCCGCGAAGGCGGGAATCCAGCACGTAGGTTGGCGGTGCGTTGCGAACCCCAACGTAAACGCCGTCACAAACGTCATGAACGATGCTGGGATTCATTGCATTCACCACCAACTTACCTGTTTAGTCCCGCTATATACATACGCATGCATAACAGCATTCCTTGGCAAAAATCAAAAATCACTGTCCATCGCGCACGAGGCGAATACGGGAGCTGCTGCCGAGGGCGCCGGACTTATTGCAGAGGTCGCCATCACCATTGCTGAAATTCACGCACCACGCGCTACTCTGATTGTTGGCGTACGGAGACGCAGACCAGAAAGAACCCGATGGCGTATTCGGGAAATAAGCCGTATCAATGGCTGGATTGGTCCGGCTGTAGTCGATGATACTGCGCAATTCCTCGCGAGCGGGCATGCGCCAGTCATTCGCGCCGCATAATCCTTGTGCATTGACCGCCTGCACATAGCCGTGCGTATTGCAGATCGATTCGCTGCAATTACTGCCGCCGTTCTGATGACCGGGATTACCCCCGTTGGTGTTGCTGTCCGGGTTATACCAGGTATAGGTGTGCTGCATACTGCGCAGCCCGCTGGTGGTTTTTTCTTCCCAAATCAGGCCGGTGTGGTTATCTTTGACGCAACTCCATTCAGTTGCATTGGCTGGCAGCGGATTGCCGTTGGTATCCAGCTTGGTGAAATCAAACCCGGCGGAGCCGCCACCCACTTTCTGCAATAATCCGGCGGCGGCCAGCGCATCGCGCCCGTGCTCGGCATCCTGCCCGGGATAACCATTGACCGGACAAAGCAGACCGTTAGTCGTATTATTCGTGCAGACGGTGATGCCGGTGTCGTTGAGTTTGGTGGTGGTAGTGGGGATAGGTGTGGGGAAAGCATTGCCGTCAATCAGTTTCAGTGCATTTCCCGTTACCCAGCCATCAAGGCCTGTATCAAAATCCACATTCCACCATTTTGAACCATCGAGCGTTGTTTCTTCGGTCACAGTGCCTTGGGCACCGGGAGACTGAACGCCTTTCACGTCGCCATCCGCTGTGTAGTAAACAATCACTGTTCCCGCATTTAACGGTACCTCAACACGATTGCCGATTTGAAATGATCCTGATGAAACCGTATTGCCTACTTTAACGCGATAGAAATCTTCGGCAGCAAGGTCTTTGTCAAAGAATACCCCAAGAAAAAGTCCCAGGTTCGCGGCAAAATCGATACCGGATGACATTTTAGTTACAAAAGCAAGTGGTCCGCCAAGCTCATTAATCAGCGCTTTAAGCGCATTCTGGAATATAAAAGAATCATAGGTAAGACCCAAATTACCCAAAGCGCACCCAAAAAAAGTCCAGGCTTTTGGCTCAAGCATGATGTTAAAAACAATATAATTGGCAAAAGCCTCGGCAGCGCCTCCAGTTTCAAGCTTATCTTGCAAGCGCAGCGTTTCACCAATTTGGTCAACAAGATAATCACCTGATTGACTGAAACAAAATCCAAGCTCATTTTCTATGCCTACTTCTGGTAGAACATCCAATAGCATAGACACAAATGGGATGACAACCTCAGTTGCAATGGTCAGACCAAAACTGCCTGATAAGTATTTATCTTGATTGCTATGTACGGATAATGGTGCTTTCGAATATCCGATAGTCGAAAGAAGATATTCCCCATTCTGGCTAAATCTAAATTGCGCACTTGTTTTATGTCCAGCTATGAGTTTATCCAGGGAATCCAGTATCTGCTTCTCAACTGCAGAACCTTTTTTTAAAGTATCCTTAAAATTGAATATTAAGCCACCTATATCCTCCACAGCATTGAGTCCAAGCTTTACAAGACCCTTTACCAGACCAGTAGCACCAGGAATATCGATATGACGCGGGGGTATCGATTTAAAAACATCAAGCTCGCCAGTGTTTGGTTCGGTTACACCCATGAATGCCCAGCGTGTTCTCTGATTTGTAATATCAAAAGTCGTAAATGTCCCTGCTGCCCCGACATTTGCACTGATACAGACATCATCACGTTCGCCTGAATGACCCGTAAACTGATCGTAAAAACTATCAGAACATTCTTTAACGAACATGGAATCGGCATGTGCGGGCTTGATCAGTCTGGATGCAAAATGCTCGATGTGCCGGATCAGTTTATCCCAGGAACTTTTAGTCAGAAGGTCATCAATACTGTCTGCCTGACCGATGACCTCACTGAGCGCTGCCAGCCGGTGCAGAATCTGGCCGATACCTGCTGCAATATCGGGTGAATAATCCTTGCTCAGCGCAAAGGTTCCCTGAGAAATTTCGGCAGCAATCGCGTTGGCCAGTTCTGTGGTTTCAGGAAGTTGTTCGATGATGGTAATCACCAAGGCATCGAGTAACGGGTCTTTCATGAGCAGACCGGGCTGAAGCATTACGAGTGCAACGGCGGTACTCAATGGCGTAATTTGCGGATTCACGCGAACGAGCGCTTCCGCTTTGGGAAACACCTGCAACAGAATGGTGTCGCCCTGCGTGTTTACAACCCGGAGCAGCCCTGTCGCATGGTCATTCATGCGCACATTGAACCGCCCATTGGACGCAACAGGTTCATGGCTATCAATGCCAATCTCAACCGACAGGCTGTCGGGTGTCACGCCATCCGGCAGCGGTGCATCGATCAAACCTTCGTACATCTGCGTATTGATTTCCAGTGTGAATTCATCATCCCCCAGATCGATGACTAACGGGTCAGATGGCGGCGCCAGCGGCTGTGATGAACGTGTCGTCCATTCAAAATGACTCTCATCGTATGCATGAACCCTGTCATGACGGATGATGAACGTATCCGCACTCGTGACAGTCGCGCCTGCGGCAACATCACCAAAGCGCAGCGTGCCACGCAGCACAGTGACGCCGGGCGCATTGATGCTCAGCGTCGCCGAGACATCCAGCGCGTCTGATCCTGTGTTAGTGACAGCGGCCTTGTAGGTATATTCAAATTCCGTTCGTCCGTACCGTTCTGACGATATCAGCTGATAGTTGCCGATGGTGAGTTCGGGTGCTGCATGGGCGGGCTGGGCGATGGCCAGCAGTAACAGCGTGGCGATAAAAATGAGCGCGGCCCAGGTGTTTCGATAAGTATGTAGCATCATGAAAGACTCCTTGTTGTGCTGCGGCAGTTAGCAGGAATAAGCGTGGCGGCTGGCGGATACAGCAGTGTTCTGCCGTTCACGGCGCATCATTACAGCAGCAAGCGCGGCGATGAACAGCAAGGCCAGTGTGCCCGGTTCCGGAACTGTGGTGGGCGGGACAGAGGTCGTGGTATGGGTAGTGCCGGTATGCAGGAGTGCGAAGCTGTCAGGATCGTAAACCTCGAATGCCTGCGCACCAGGTGTGCCTGCACCGAGCCAGGTGAATTCGACAGCGAACCCGGTGATGCTGTCACCCTCCGCAATGCCCCCGGCAAGTGCGAATGCATCATAAGCGGCGTCAACGAGCAGACCGCTGCCGAGGATGAGTTCATCCCAGTCGAATGCGAGTGGCGCGGCGGTGACGATACTCAGCGAAGTTTCATCGTACAACACGGGATCAAACAGGATGGAAAACCCCTCCAGCGCGGTGCTTGCGCCCAGTGAACCGTCGTTGGTGACGGTATACACGTAGCGATAATCATCCCCGCCGAGTGCGGTCAGGTCGTAGTGGATGGTAATGGCGCTGGCGGTTTGCGTGTGCGCACATAACGCCAATGCCAGAATACTCAGGATGTGGCGTATTGAACGCGCTGTTGAGCGCCGCAGTGCGGATAAATTGATGGTCATTGTTATTCCTTTTTAGTCAATTTACGGTGGTATCCATTACGCTTGTGGAATGGAAAGTTTTTTACATTTTTTATTTACAGCAATAAATATGCCAACCGCCAAAAATAATTGATTTCCATATATAAATCAGCTATTTGCACGCCCCCCCCCGAGCCATAATTGCGACATTATTGTGATGTAAAATTTACCGACAGCCTGTTTTTTGTGCGTCCGCGTTGTTGAATGCCACGGATCATGAGGCTGCACGCGCATCCGTGCGCAATTCAGAAAAAAAATCAATGTGGTTTTTATGCGCGATGCGCGCTTTGGGAGGCAATAGTGTGTAAAATGTTTCGACACATTGGGGTGTTTGTTATTCTGCCGAATTGATGCGAAAACCGCGTGCGGTGTGCATATTGGGGTTTATTGCATTCACCGACAACCCTGTCGGTTTGTAGCAAAACCGATAGATTGAGTGACCTGGATTCTCGCCTTCGCGAGAATAACGGCTTTGGGTGGTGAAAGAATGCACGCCCCTACAATCACCGTCATACCCGCGCAGGCGGGTATCCAGAATCCGCGTGGGCACAAAAAACCTGCCCACCCTACATGGCTGACCCCGGTATGCCGTTTGTCATTCTGTGCGGAGCGAAGTGTAGTCGCAGAATCCATCCAGTTGTTGCAGTAGTGTGGGAATAAATGGATTCCGCGACTGCGCGCGGAATGACTGTCCGCGTAGGCTTGATTAGCATCGCGTAATCAGGCTTTTGTGTTTTATGTGTTGAGATGAGCCTGCGAACCCCAGCGTAAATGCCACCAAAAATGGGATACCTGTTGCCAGGTTTATTACAATGCCGTTTTATTCCATTGATTAGATTCGGCTTTCATACAGACAAAAATGCCCGATTACGCAAAGCTAATCGGACCTACGCGGGCTTGAAAAAACCTTTTGATTGTTCCCACACTCCAGTGTGGAAACGCATGCCAAAACCAAAGCCGTCATTCTCGCGAAGGTGGGAATTTAGAATCCGCGTGGGCATAAAAACCTGCCCACCCTACGCAGCATTACCCCCACTGCGACTACTGGACTATTGTATAATGCGCGTTTTTATCCAAAGCCGTATTTGCGGCTATCTGCGGCTTTATCCAGGCACTATCCGGCATGATGATATTTGCTATGGCGCTGATTGTCCGCATGCAGCATATCTATTCAGGGCATCTCTAAAATTCAGCGTGTTACTACTGTTAATATGAACACAGCGCATCCGCAGGCGTGGCTCCCGGCTTTAAGTGCCATTTCCCCTCAAATCCGTTTCTGGCTGCAGGATCGCGGTTCGCTTACACGCCGTATTCAGGAACGCTGCCCCCGGTTTTATGTGGAACCCGTTTTTCAGCAGCTGACCCGTGTTTACGAAGACGAATGGATTCAAATGAAATTGCGCCGCGATGAACTCGCCATGGTACGCGAAGTTTATCTGCATTGCTGCGACAAGCCCGTGGTATTCGCGCACTCGGTTATTTCGCGCCAGGGTCTGCGCGGTGCATGGCGGGCATTGAGCAGTCTTGGCAATCGGTCGCTGGGCAGCATGCTGTTTAAAAACCCAAAAATAAAACGCACCCCGCTCGAATTCAAGAAAGTCAGCAACGGCCATTTTCTGTATGACCGGGCTGTCACACGGTTAACCGTTCACCCCGTCCATCTATGGGCGCGGCGTTCGTTGTTTACGTTGCAAAGCCAGTCTATTCTGGTGACTGAAGTTTTTTTACCGGACATTTTAAATTTAAAAGTGTAATGGTTACCGATCAACCGAACAGATTCGTTATTTATGCACGCCTGATGCGCCTCGACAAACCCATTGGCATTCTGTTGTTATTGTGGCCGATGCTCTGGGGATTGTGGTTTGCCGCGCAGGGTTTTCCAGATATACCTATTCTAGCGATTTTTATCATGGGCACGATACTCATGCGCTCCGCCGGTTGCGTGATGAACGACTTTGCCGACCGTAACATTGATCCACATGTCGAACGCACCAAAACCCGCCCCATGGCAACCGGACTGGTCAGCTCCAAAGAAGCGCTGCTACTTGCGGCAGGCTTAAGCCTGGTCGCATTTATTCTGATTCTGCCGCTTAACCTGCTGACGATACTCCTTTCCGTACCCGCTTTATTTCTGGCGGCTTCTTATCCGTTCACCAAACGTTTTTTCGCCATGCCGCAGGCATATCTCGGCGTTGCATTCAGTTTCGGCATCCCAATGGCTTTTGCCGCGCAAACGGGTGCATTGCCTTCGATTGTCTGGATACTGATGCTGGCCAATCTGTTCTGGGTGATCGCGTATGACACCGCCTATGCCATTGTCGACAAGCCCGATGACCTCAAAATCGGTATCAAGACCTCCGCAATCACGTTCGGGAAATATGACGTTCTGGGTGTCATGGTCTGCCATGCCCTGTTTATCGTCCTCATGGGCTATATCGGACAGCTGCAGGAAATGGGCATGGCGTATTATGCCGGGCTGATTGTCTCTGCCGGGCTTATGCTGTATCAGTACACACTGATTCGCAACCGTGACCGGGCACTGTGCTTCAAGGCGTTTCTGCATAACAATTATGTCGGCATGACGGTGTTTGTCGGTATTGCGCTTGATTTTCTTATACGACAGGCCTGAATGTTATGAAATACAAAGATCTGCGTGATTTTATCGCACAACTCGAAGCCATCGGCGAACTCAAACGCATTTCGGTTGAAGTCGATCCCCGCCTCGAAATGACCGAAGTCTGCGACCGGATTCTAAAATCCGGAGGCCCGGCGGTGCTGTTCGAAAAACCGAAAGGTCATGACATGCCCGTGCTCGGCAATCTGTTTGGTACGCCGAAACGGGTCGCCATGGGTATGGGGCAGACATCGGTCGAGGCATTGCGCGAAGTCGGCAAACTATTAGCCTATCTGAAAGAACCCGATCCGCCGAAAAGCCTGAAAGATGCCTGGGATAAACTGCCGGTGCTCAAACAGGTATTGAACATGGCGCCCAAAGTGTTAAGCAGCGCGCCATGCCAGGAAATCATCTGGGAAGGCAATGACGTCGATCTGAGCAGAATTCCGGTGCAAACCTGCTGGCCGGGCGATGTTGCGCCACTGATCACCTGGGGACTGACGGTGACGCGCGGGCCGAACAAAACCCGCCAGAATCTCGGCATTTACCGCCAACAGGTAATCGCACCGAACAAAGTCATTATGCGCTGGCTCGCCCACCGTGGCGGCGCGCTCGATTTCCGGGATTTCTGTCTCAGAAATCCCGGCCAACCGTATCCCATCGCTGTCGCATTGGGTGCAGACCCAGCAACCATACTCGGCGCAGTAACGCCAGTGCCCGACACGCTGAGCGAATACCAGTTCGCCGGACTGTTGCGCGGCTCCAAAACCGAAGTGGTCCAATGCATCGGCAGTGACCTGCACGTTCCCGCAAGTGCTGAAATCGTGCTCGAAGGTGCGATCTATCCCGATGAAACCGCGCTCGAGGGACCGTACGGCGACCATACCGGCTATTACAACGAGCAGGAAATCTTCCCGGTATTCACCATCGAGCGCATCACGATGCGCCGCAACCCGATCTACCATTCCACCTATACCGGAAAACCACCCGATGAACCCGCGATTCTCGGCGTGGCGCTGAACGAAGTGTTTGTACCACTGCTGCAGAAACAATTCCCCGAAATCACCGATTTCTACCTGCCGCCCGAAGGCTGCTCGTACCGCATGGCGGTAGTGAGCATGAAAAAACAGTACGCCGGTCACAGCAAGCGCGTGATGTTCGGCGTCTGGAGCTTCCTGCGCCAGTTCATGTACACCAAATTCATCATCGTCACCGACGATGACATCGATATCCGCGACTGGAAAGAAGTCATCTGGGCCATCACCACCCGCGTCGACCCCGCGCGTGATACCCTCATCGTCGAAAACACCCCGATCGACTACCTCGACTTCGCCAGTCCGATTTCCGGCCTTGGCGGCAAAATGGGACTGGATGCCACCAATAAATGGCCGGGTGAAACCAACCGCGAGTGGGGAACGCCAATTGTGATGGATAAAGCGATAAAAGAACGCGTTGATAGGATCTGGTCGGATTTGGGATTATAATTTCCCGAATGCTGGAACGCTCACTTCAAAAACTGAAATTACCCATATCTCCAGTCATGGTGCATGGCTGCTAACCAGTGACAAGGAATTATCCATGCCTTACGCCGACTTTCCATGGTTCATGGATGTGCCCGCTGGTAAAGTACTCAATGTTACAGAACCAACATCGGGTCATTTTTTCTGGCCTGATCTGGAGTGGATTTGGGCATTGCGTCAATTGAATTTCCGGAGCGGTTTCCGTTGGTTTCCAGAACACAGGATTAATAGCGTTCAGTTAGCTTAAAGACGTGAATATTTTGCATTTTTTAATATCACGTTGCTGTGATGGATGCTTTGGCAATCCCCCGCATCCTTAACTACCAGCAGAGCGAAAACCTTGCACTATAGCATTCAAGCTAGCATAGTACTTATTATTATCATGATTCAATCAAACAATTTACGCATGTCATGCTACAATTTACGGGTAACATAGAAGTAATAAGGTAGTAATAATTTTTATAAATCTTTATCAACAAGGCTACAAATGAAACTTTCATCAATTTTTGTAATTTTATTCGCACTTACTCTGGTTGCTTGTGGTGGGCCATCTGCGCCAGAAAGCGCTCAATCCGAAGGTTACGGCACGACACATGAAGGCAAACCGGCTGAAGGTCGTAACGCAATAGAAGACTAAAAAGGTATCAGGACTTCCAATACAATATTCACGAAAATGTCTATCGTATTAATAGAGGTCAAATTTTCCGCATTGCTAGCAAACGCCTGTTATCATGAAAATGACATGCGTTGTAGCGTTCTTAGTTATGGTTACAATTGCGGAAAGCAACAATCTCTATTGGATCGTGGTTACCAAAGGCTGTGTATGCATTAGCAATTGAAACTGACAAATTGTCAGCTTGATAATCCTCAAGATATACTAATTAACCATTTAATTACAAATACCTGCCGGGATTTCCTGAATTTTCAACTGTTAACGTATACAGAGCCTTACCAGATACAATACAACCCCGGGGTTGCACGAAGTTTTTCATCGGCGGTAATGAGCCACACCTGACAGGCTAAAGCAGTTGCAGCAATCAACCCGGTCACCCGGATCTTTATGGGCCACGATACCGTTTTCAGCCAATCCGGCAATTGCGGGCGTCAGTGGAAGTATCTTAGAACCTGTTCAAGATCCCGATCAAAGGATGCAGTGCAAGGCAAAATTAAACGAAAAAGCGCAGCATGCACTAAGCATGTGAGCATTTTGAGTTCGATTTTAACGCAGCAATGTGCCTTTCAGTGAGATCTTGAACAGGTTCTTAAGTCCAGCACCTTGATAATGTCTTCCATGCAAGAGGCCGGTGTATGCCCTATAGGTAATGCTCGTCTTTTTTGCGGAACAGTACGGCGATTTCCCACAGGCTGATGGCGGAACAGGCCAATTAACCGGCAGCAATGCCGTCAGGGAGTTTTATGAAGTTCAAAGATTTTTTAGTTTTATCCGCTGTTTTGATATTAGTTGCATGTGGCGGTAGACACCTACAGCGCCAGAAACACCCGATCCTGATGCCTATGGCAAAACGATCCAGCCTTTCTCAAATTACCCTCCGGTGATCAGAAGGGAGGCGGAAAGGCCCGATTCCACTGATTCAGATTCATCATACTGAATAACTGTTTCGGCATTCTTGGTGTATTTATTCCTGCTGATTCCATCTGTAGAATGCCGCAACGCAAACAACAGATGAGCCGCTGTTCTGTTTTTTTACTGCAATACGTTGAATCATTGCACTTAACGGAAGCACGCGAGTAATGTGCTAAGTGACATCAGTAATCAGACCCCGCACACGATCATGCCATTCGCTCATCCACTGCACAAAATCGTTAGCCAGCAACGGTTTGGAAACAAAATTACCTTGCGCATAATCGCAGCCTGTCTGACGCAAAAAAACCCAGTCTTTTTCATCCTCAACGCCCTCCGCCACGACTTCCATGCCCAACTGCTTCGCTATGGAAAGACTTGCGTCATAAATTGCACGCAATGTTTCGTCCGCCCAGGCACGATGCACGAAGCCTTGATCAATCTTGAGTTCATCAAAAGGGATATCGCGCAGCTGCGCCATTGATGAATGCCCGGTGCCGAAGTCATCTATCGACAGATGAAAACGTTTGAGCCGCAGCCGGGTCAGAATTTCCAGAGGCACGCGTGTATCCGTACTCATCAACTGGCTTTCCGTCACTTCGAGCACAATATTCTGAGGTGAAAGACCGTTATCAATCGCAAGATTGACGACCAGGTCCTGGAAATTCAACGATGTCAGATTATCCATGGAAACATTGATCGCTATCCGTAATGGGTAACCACTTTCATGCCAGACTCTGGCTTGCGCCAATGCCTGACTCAGTACCAAAGAAGTCAGGTCGTTGATCAATCCCCCCTGTTCAGCGATTCTGATAAACTGATCCGGAAACACCAGTCCATCGGTTGGATGCTGCCAGCGCACCAGTGTTTCAGCGCCAATCACAGCTCCGGTCTTCACTACCACTTTGGGTTGATAGTAATTCACCAGTTCGCGGTTGGTTATAGCCTTTTTCAAAGCTACGGCATCATAGTTTTTTTTTGCCGCTGAAGACGTTTGATGTTTATAAACCGGCGGTGTCCATTTTTTTATGATATCAACCAGCTTGTCGGGACTGACCGGTTTATGAAGGTATCCCAACATCGGTATCTGATGCGCATGCACCAGTTTTTCAGCCGTCTTCAACATGCGCTCATCTTCTCCACTGACGAGCACGAGACTGCCTGGATAATGCCGTTCTACCAGATGTCTCACAAATTCAATGCCGTCCATATCCGGCATGTTGAGATCCAATAAAATCAAATCAGGATTCGTTTCGGGATGGTCGATCTGTTTAAGCGCATCTGGCCCGTTACTACAAGCCATGATTGATTTAAAGCCATGATTGACAAGCATCTTGGTCAGAAGCTTCAATATAAATGTGTCGTCGTCGACTAACAGAATCTTAAGATCGGCGACTTCCATAGTATCCTTCTGTTTTCTCTCGCAATAATATCGGTAACATAGGAATTAATTTTTTTACTTTTATAAGCAGACAGTTATCAATTCGATACTTGTGAGAATAGCAGTCAAAATTGATTTGTACCAGTATTTTTTATTTTTCAGACACAATTCCTTTTAATTTGCCCATTCCGATATTCCTGAACAAACCTTTTCTGACGTGACAAAATCCACAGAACGAGCCGCTTCCTTTGAGTACGCTACACCACTTACAGAGAGATTAATATTCGGCAACAGGAGCAGGATATCGTAAATTTTTCGGCATCCACCACGCAACTGAGAAATCAATATAAAAAAGGCGCGGAACCATTTTTCTGTTCCTCTTCTCCTCTTGTTCGGGTTTTCGGTAAAAGAAGTGACGCATACCGTTGCAACTGAAATCGGTAAAGAAAATGAAGGCAAAGGCATTAGTTATTCGATATTGACCTGAATGACTACAGGTTAACAGGCCGCTCAAATGATGAACGACGCAATCGCCTGGTCAATACACTAACCTGTAATCCGCATCATAATATAATCAGATATAACCATTCCAGATACATCAATACCAGAAAAACCAAAGGTGCCACCAGATAAGGCAGAGAATCACTGCTGATCAATCGGTTGAACGTTTTTTTAACGGTTTGTTTGAAATTCGGCAAGGGAGTAACCGATCGCACAGATGCTTGCGCCTTTCTCGCTAAAATAATTTTGAAACGTAACGTAGGCATTTTGGATAAGAAAAATCATGAAACTACGTTTATTACTATCGGCAATATACTTTTAAACATTAATCGTTAACGCTTCCGCACCACGCCTCCCATACTGTGCATCAATCTTCTATTAATTGCTTTTAACCGGATCCGTCAGCATGCTCCCTGATTCATTCATCGGTACTTGCTCCAGGCAATGCCGAGCGGGATTTCTCTTATTCTGTAACTTCAGTCATCGCAAAATTCTCAGGCCGACAGGATTCAGGTAAAATGCGACTATTCGGTTCCCCATAGTCAGTCGCATCCAACGATTGGAAAATCGAATTCGTAACATCAGCCCTAGTAAATTTTAAACAGGAGAAACTTAAATGAAATTTAAAGCCAGCGTTTGCATTATTGGCCTTAGCATTGCTTTAATCGGTTGTGATAGTGTTCCAGAAGCGAACACAGTAAACTGTACAGGACGAGGGATGGAACAATCACTGACAGCGTTTAAAAACGATGAAGCAGCACGTCAGGCATTTCTCGATAAATGCAATGCTTTAGGAAAGTAAACAAAAAGCGAAGAGTGTACGAATAAAAAACTGACACTTGCCCCCCAGCATTTGTTCTATGGCTTTTTCAAAAGAGAAAGAACAAGCTGGGCAATTACTTGAATAAACCTAGAGTGATGTCAGCTTTGCATATTCCAGCATCAACCACTTGGTTCCTGCCTGGGTGAATTTTACCTGCACGCGTGCATCATTACCTGCACCTTCGTAATCGACAATGACACCTTCTCCAAACTTGGCATGTTGCACAGCCTGACCTATCCGCCATTGAGTCGCGTCCCCTGAATGCTGTGTGAGCGAATTGTTCCGGATCGGGCGGCTAAAGTAGAGATCGCTGCTCGAACCAGCGACAACAAAATTATCGTTGGCTTTGGCTCCGGCTACCGGGCTCAACCACTTCAGAAACTTATCCGGTATTTCAACCAGGAAGCGTGATGGAATGTTATAACGCGTCTGTCCATGCAGCATGCGGCTTTGCGCCAGACTCAAGTACAAACGGCGGCGTGCACGTGTCATTGCGACATACATCAAACGCCGTTCCTCTTCCACTCCATTGGAATCATTGAGGCTGTTGTCATGCGGGAAGAGTCCTTCTTCCAATCCACTCAGAAAAACAGTGTGAAACTCAAGACCCTTAGCCGCGTGAACAGTCATGAGTTGTAAGGCATCCTGCCCACTCCCGGCCTGGTGCTCACCGGCTTCAAGTGAAGCATGCGCCAGAAAAGCCATCAAACTGTCGTCATCCGCTTCGTGAACAAAACTGGTTGCCGCATTGACAAGCTCATGCAGATTCTCGAGCCTGTCGGCACCATCCCGCTCGGTTTTGTAATGTGAGATCAATCCGCTCTGGATCAACACACGCTCCACAATTTGCGGCAACGGCAAATGCTCCCAGTCCTGACGCATCGACACGATCAAACTGACAAATCCGGCCACGCCTTTGGAATTACTCCCGGCATTACTGTTATCCCCAGAATATTTGCGTGCCGCTGCCGTCCACAAGCTGCAATTCTGCTGGCGTGCATTATCCTGCAACTGCTCCAGGGTGCGCGCCCCGATACCACGTGTAGGAAAATTGATGACGCGCAATAAAGCATTATCATCATCCGGATTGGTAATTAACCGCAGATACGCCAATGCATGCTTGATTTCCATGCGCTCGAAAAAACGCATACCACCATATACACGGTAAGGCAGAGCGGCATTAAAAAGACTATGTTCCAGCACTCGGGACTGCGCATTGGAACGATAGAGCAGTGCAATCTGCGCAAGCGGAATACCTTCCGCTTGCAGTGCTTTGACTTCATTGACAATAAAACTGGCTTCATCAAAATCATTGAAAGCCCGGTAGACGCGTAACGGCTCACCTTGGCCCTCCGCTGTCCATAAATTTTTTCCGAGTCGCTCGGTATTTTGTTCGATGACGGCATTGGCAGCCGCAAGAATGTTCCCATGCGAACGATAATTCTGTTCCAGTTTGATGACTTTCACGATACCGAAATCACGCTCAAAATTTCTCATGTTCCCGGTATCCGCACCCCGGAAAGCATAAATGCTTTGATCGTCGTCACCGACGACAAAAACCGCAGCGGGACAATCGGTATCGGCTCCCGCCAGTAATTTCAGCCAGTTGTACTGAAGACGATTCGTATCCTGAAATTCGTCCACCAGAATATGATCAAAACGCTCCCGGTAATGATCACGCAAGACTGCGTTACGGTTGAGCATTTCATAACTGCGTAACAGCAATTCCGCAAAATCAACCACACCCTCACGATTACACTGCTGTTCGTATGCCTGATAAAATTCCAGCAAATGACGGGTATACGGATCATCCGTAATAACATCGGCAGCACGTTGACCGGATTCCTTCGCATTGTTGATGAACCACAGCACCTGACGCGGCGGGAACCGCTTATCATCAGCCGAAAGACTTTTCATAATCCGCCTAATCATTGCCAACTGATCCGCAATATCAAGGATCTGGAATGCTTGCGGCAATTCAGCCTCTTGGTGATGCGTGCGCAGAAGGCGATTGCACAAACCGTGAAACGTTCCAATCCACATGCCACGTGTATTAATCGGCAGCATGGCATTAATGCGCATCAGCATTTCCTTGGCTGCCTTATTGGTAAACGTGACGGCAAGTATGCTGTATGGACTGATCTGACCGGATTGAATCAAATAAGCGATACGCGTAGTGAGTACTCTGGTTTTTCCGCTACCCGCCCCCGCCAGCACCAGCGCAGACTGCTTTGGCAGCGTAATAGCTTCCAGTTGTTGAGGATTCAGATCAGCAAACAGAAAGGAAGTCATAAAAACACATTACCCATAATGGATTTAATCCATTAAATCGATTTCTTCAATATAAAAATCGAGTGTGAATCTGAATCAGATCAATGGCAACTGAAGGAAGCCGATTAATCTGATTCGCGAATGAAATACTATATGAGAGATATTGAAACTAGGCTCTGCTTTTTGCAACCAGATCCGTAATCAGCGGTGTCAAAATCAGTTCTATGGCCATGCCCATTTTACCACCCGGCACAACGATCGTATTAGGACGAGACATGAATGAGTCATGAATGAGCGCCAGTAGATTCGTAAAATCAACTTGCCTGGGATTGCTGAACCGAATCACGACCAAGCTTTCGTCGAGTGTGGGAATCTCTCTGGCAATGAAAGGATTGGACGTATCAACAGTCGGTACACGCTGAAAATTAATATGTGTGCGCGAAAACTGGGGGGTAATATAGTGCACGTAATCATGCATACGGCGTAGAATAGTATGCGTAACCGCCTCTGTTGAATAGCCCCGCGCATTGGTGTCACGGAATATTTTTTGTATCCACTCCAGATTGACAATGGGTACAACCCCCACCAGTAAATCAACATATTTCGCGACATCAGCGGTAGCGCTTTTGACACCGCCATGCAATCCTTCATAAAAAAGCAAATCAGAACCCGAAGGAATGGACGACCAAGGCGTGAATGTGCCCGGTTTCTGATTCCAGGGTGCAGCTTCTTCTTCATTATGCAGATATAAACGCGTTTGCCCCGAACCACTTTCGCCATATTCTTTGAATAAAGCTTCGAGTTTTTCAAACTCATTCGCTTCCGGACCAAAATGACTGATAGCACGACCACCGTCCTTTTCAGATTCAGCGACGGCCACCTTCATGGCTTCGCGATCATAACGGTGAAAGCTGTCTCCTTCAACGACAACGGCTTTTAAACTTCCGCGCGCAAAAATATGCTCAAAACTATTTTTGACCGTTGAAGTGCCTGCGCCAGATGATCCGGTAACAGCAATGACCGGGTGTTTCTGCGACATATTAATTTCTCCTAAAGAATAAAATAAAAAACTTACCGATAGTGGTAGATAGTGGTAAAACGATTGTCTGTGATTTTGTTCAAATGCTTTATGATACCTTTTTTAAGGTATCTTTTGGAAAATAGAAAGTTCATTCAGTTTTGATTCAGGATGCACGCATTAACATGCGTTCATAAAGACATATAGGCTTTGAAAGAATATGAAAAAGTTACTTTACAACTCATCAGTTCCAAGCTATCAATTATTTGATAGAAAAAAATGGATAAGCCTATGTTGCGTATTAATGTTGACTGGCGTGGCCATAAATCATTCCGTATGGGCACGAGAAGGCCATAGTGGCCAGGGCAGTGTTATTGGTGGCGGTGGCGGTGGCGGTGGCGGTGGTGGCGGACGCGCTCATTTTGGCGGTAGTCATCGACATTCTGGTCATGGTCATCGCCATCATAATCATATCGGGATTGGTTTTGGGGGATTCTATGGCCCGGGTTTCTTTGGTCCAGGATTTTTCGGCCCCGGATACTATGGTTATCCTGTTTCGTACCGATATCGCTACCCCGGTGCTTATTACTATCCACAAAACTATTATTCTTCACCGTATATGGCCCCTTCCGCACCGACCGTTTACATCCAGCGTGAAGTGCCTGCTGCAGCGCCAGTACAACAAACACAAACCCATTATTGGTATTACTGCCGCAATCCGGAAGGCTACTATCCCTACGTAAAGCAATGCCCTGAAGGATGGCTGCAAGTCGCTCCTCAGCCTACGCCGCAATAATAAATATGAACGACATATCGACATGCGATCAACTGCGAAATTAATTTTCCTAACCCTCCGACTCTCCCCTCTGCTTATTCTGGCTGCGTGCGTGAGTATGCCAAATGGCCCGAGCATCATGGTTTTACCCGGACAAGGAAAAAATTTTGAACAATTCCGCCATGATGACAATGAATGCCGTCATTATGCTTATGAACAAACCAACAGTACCACAGCAAAGGATGCAGCAGTCAGCAGCGGCCTGAGCAGCGCCGCTATCGGGTCTGCACTGGGCGCAATCGCAGGAGTCGCACTGGGTGGCGGAGAAGGCGCAGCAATAGGTGCCGGAGTAGGTCTTCTGGCTGGCGGATTAAGCGGTACAGGCAATGCGAACGCTTCCGGATCTATCCATCAACAACGGTATGATCAGGGCTATATACAGTGCATGTACGCAAAAGGACATCATGTTCCTGTTGCGGGTATGGTTAGAAATGCTCCATATACTACCGGTAACGGCGGTAATCTTTCAAACCTGCCTCCGCCCCCGCCTCCGGGCTATCCATCCGCACCGGTATACCGATAAAACAAAGGCAAAAATTAAGGGTTGATTTCACGAGGACAGACAGTTAATAATTATTGTCAATAACAGTTTGATCTTATTTTTTGCAGGAATGCACTCAATGAAAAAGCTTGGTCTGTTATATCTCATTGTGCTGATGACGCTCATTACCAGTAATTTTGCATTGGCGCACGGCGGACACTTCAACCATTTCAGTTTTGGGATGAATCTGGGTTACCCGGGCTTCTACGGAGGTTATGGTTTTTATGATCCCTTCTTTTATCCACCTTTTTACGGTATTCCGCCTGTTGTAGTTCCTATAGCGCCACCGATTATAGTACCTTCCACACCGCCGGTTTATATTCAGCAACACGAAACGCCTGCAACTGTTCAACCGCAGACGCATGACTGGTATTACTGCACCAATCCGGAAGGTTATTATCCCTATGTTAAACAATGCCCCGGTGGCTGGCTGCGCGTTGCTCCCAGACCATCGACTCAATAATCATGAGGTATGAAATAATGTTTACTATCCGCAAATTACTTTATCCAGGTGCCGTTACACTTCTCGCTGCCTGTGTCAGCCTGCCGAACAGTCCCAGCGTCATGGTATTGCCCGGAACCAATAAAAATTTTGAGCAATTTCGCTATGATGATTATGAATGCAGACGTTACGCATACGCGCAAATTGGCGGAATTACACCAAGAGATGCTTCCGTTTCCAGCGGTGTTGGAAGTGCCGCTGTTGGTGCTGCCTTAGGTGCAGCGGCAGGTGCTGCGCTTGGTGGCGGAGAAGGTGCTGCAATAGGTGCCGGAACCGGTTTACTCGCCGGAGGTTTAGCGGGTTCAGGTACATCCAGAACATCGGGTTATGAAGCTCAGTATCGGTATGACATCAATTATATTCAATGCATGTATGCAAAAGGTCACCGGGTTCCTATAACAGGCGGATTTTCCAATGAGCAGCCTTCAGTCTCATCTCAACCGGTAATTTTACCTCCTCCTCCCGGATTCACGCCACCACCGCCACCGCCGGGCAATCCACCGTCTCCGCCACTACAATAATTAACTTTGAGGCCGTTCATTAATTTCTCCTGATCACAATTTCCCCTTGAACGGCTTCTCAGTCTTTTGAGCAAAAATAATCAACACTTCAAGATAAAGGTTTTAAGCTAGAATATGTCGTTGATAGGCGCATAGTATTTGTTAAAAACATAATACAAGTCTAAACAAACAATGCGCTTTTTTGTTTTACCATACTATAACCAAATGATAAATAAG
This sequence comes from uncultured Nitrosomonas sp., assembly GCA_964612715.1. Classification (GTDB taxonomy): domain Bacteria; phylum Pseudomonadota; class Gammaproteobacteria; order Burkholderiales; family Nitrosomonadaceae; genus Nitrosomonas. Next base: position 49,235 of record CAZTCY010000007.1, read on the forward strand.
ATATTCAGGGAGTAGAAGAACCGTGAATCCGATTGTACCCGTCATGATGGCCGTTGGCGCCATTATATTTTTTACTGGCTTATCCGCACTTATCCGTGTGAACTTTAAAAAAACAAAAACGATCAATTTTTTTGGGAAAGCATATGGCCTTTGGCGGTTTATCGTCACCACAATACTTTCAGGTGTAGCCCTTATCATGGTTTCAATATATTTAAATAAACTTTTTCCACCTGATATTGAAGTCATAGTGGAAGATCATTCGATCGCCCTGTCCAGCAACCTGAGATATGAACTCAGTTCTATTTTGCCAGTTGATGGAAATAATGAAAAAATGATGAGTGCAATCAATCGCTTCCAAAAAGAATATCAGGATGCACTATTGAAAGGTGAAAAAAATACAATGGAATTGCTTATTCTTGAAATGTCCTTTCTCATCAGAACAGAATTGGAAAGACAGAATCATCCTTATCACCAGATAGGCTCGGAAGTTGAAAGAATCATGCGATTCTTAAAACAGAAATCCGATTGATTAAATTATAAGCATAAAACCGGGGAAAGTTTGTCACCATGTTATGTATGGGCGCTCACTTTCCTCGCGAATAGAAATAATCAAAGCAGCTTAATCGTATTCTTTAATTCAGCATATTCATATTTTAAAGGGACTTTCATGAACAAAACGCTCCGGATTTTTCTTCTACTCGCAGCAGTGTCTTTCCTTCCCAATAGCGCCATGGCAGACAACTATTCGACAAAAGTCGGTGAAAAATTGGGTAACGGTATAGCTAATGCAGTCACGGGTTTCGTGGAAATTCCCAAAACCATGATAATCACCGGCCGTAGACATGGTGCAACATATGGCATGACTGCAGGTCTTTTCACAGGTCTGTTTCACAGTGTTGGCCGCAGCCTTGCTGGCGCACTGGATATCGCAACATTCCCGGTTCCAACAACCCCGATCGTTCAGCCCAATTATGTCTGGGACAATTTCGACCGTGAAACCACTTATACAGAGTGGAGAATGCGTTGAAATAATTCAACAATTAGCAAAAAATAGCGTTTGGAATGATTATGCTTTTTCCATGCGCTATTTTTTGAATCACAGAAATACGTTTTACCGCTCGGGATGGGGAGTTCCTAAAAAAACAATTTGCTGATTTGAAATACTTATGAATCCTGACGATCCACGTTTCAAGCGCTCATTCAAACACGTCCCCATTTCCAGCGAAGCATAATTCTCAGTCGTCGAAATTCTTCAGCATCAACGCTATCCGGAACAATAACTATACTTCGCAAGGTCCAGTGCCGCACCGGTCGCAGAATCAGTACCGTCAAATAGGCAGAAACATACGATATTCCCAAGACAGCACATTCTATCGCACGACCGTTGCGCATAACCAATTCACAACGCTTCGCGTCGATTAATTTGAACAAAGTTACAGACCACGGAAAATTAAGCAACGCATCCTGTCTTAAGTAATAATACAGGCTGATTATGAGTAAAAACATGATCACGCACTTCATACTGAATGCTATCGACAGCAGCCAGATCAAAGGCACGACGGCGCAATGCGCTATAATAAGCGTGATGGCCAGTTGCTTTGAAGGATTAAGATAAACAATCACAGAGACAGGGGATTGTTTACATCAATTAAACTATGCTGCAACCCATGATATTTTTGAAAATTATCCCGGATTACCGGGTAAAAATTCCAGCGGATCAACCGGTTTACCATGCCTCCTGATTTCAAAATGCAGCTGCGGAGTATCCGTATCGGTGTTTCCCATTTCTGCAATTTTCTGCCCCTGTGTAACGGTTTCCCCTTCTTTAACAAGCAACTTGCTGTTATGCGCGTATGCACTCAACAGCGCATCATTGTGTTTAATGATGATAAGATTGCCATAACCACGCAACCCATCGCCACTATAAACAACTTCTCCCGCAGCAGTAGCAACAATAGCCTGCCCGATCTGCCCAGAGATTTTCAAGCCTTTTGAGTTGGCTGAAAAAGAAGAAAGTAATCGACCGTTTGTCGGCCAAATCCAATCCGTCGCCTGAGCATGCATGGCCAGATCGATTCTCTGCTCTTGTTGCGGTACCGGCGCATTCTCAATTCGAGTACCTGATCCGACAGAAGTCGTCTGCTCTAAACCAGGCGCGTTCAAAGAAGGATTGACTGAATGTTGTATACGCGCCACATTCTGTTCCGAGTAGGGCAGTTTCACCGCTTGGGGCGACGTTTTAACTTTCTCTGACACGGACTCATGGGGTACTGAATAATGCGTCGAATCTACCGCTCGTCCAGTCAAGTCTAAAGTCGGATCAACGATCGGCATCGTAGATTGCTGCGGTACTGCAAATAGAGTCGGCCCCGTATTACCGGAAGACAGCGACAAATTAATACGCTGTCCCGGTCTGATGGAATGTGGATCGACTATGTTATTCCATTCGGCCAGATCTTTCTGGCTAATACCATGCTTAAGCGCAATGCCGTAGAGTGTGTCTCCTCTCTGAACAGTATAAAATTGATTGGCTTGTTCAGATGCAGGGATATTTGCCATTCTTTCTGTTCCCCCTGCAGGAACCACTGCGCGTTCAACAACAGGCGCAGGCCCCATTGTCGTCGCACAACCGGTGAACAGTAATGAAAAAAATAACAGCCCTACAAGCGTAGCGGCCGACATTTCCTTGATATCAGCAGTCTTCAATAGTGTTTGATTATTATCCATCGCAATTTCCCCAGCATCACTATTTTTTGATAACACCGGATATAATAGGAACAAAATTAACCTCTTCCAGTACATTCTCAGCATAACCTTGAGGGTTTCTTTCAATAATACACAAATTCTGCTTTTGACTGCCTCTGGGAAAAACAATCCTTCCTCCGACTGCTAACTGTTCCAGCAAGGTATCCGGTATATGTGTAGTAACTGCAGTCATGATGATACCATCAAATGGAGCGGCATCCGGCAATCCAAGTAACCCGTCGGCATGCTTTAAATGAATATTCTTGACCTGCAGCTTGTGTAAACGAATGCGTGTGCGCGTCAATAACGGCCCGATACGTTCAATCGAATACACCAGTTTTGCCAATTTAGCCAGAACAGCAGTTTGATAACCACAACCGGTACCAATCTCCAGCACCTTATTGAGGCACGCATTAGCGCGCAATAATTCACTCATTCGCGCCACCATCCACGGACTGGAAATTGTCTGCCCGTAGTTAATGGGCAGCGCAACATCTTCATACGCACGACTGGCGAGTGCTTCTTCAACAAACAGATGACGCGGAATGGCACCCATAACCGACAACACAATTTCGTCAGTAATACCTTGGCTGCGCAGGCGTTCAATCATGCGCATACGTGTTCGATGCGATGTCATGCCTATGCCTGAGAGATGCATATTCACCGGCTATTATCCAATGGATTATTGATTGCTGTTAACTTCATGAGCATTTCTATAGACATTCTATCATCCAGCATTAATTACAGCGGCCAAGATCTACTCATCGAACGAAACTGGTTTATTCAGCCATTCACTGACAAAACCCATCTGGTCAAACCGTGTCAAATCAATCTGTAACGGCGTTACTGATACATAATTATACTGTACAGCATGAAAATCGGTACCTTCACCTGCATCCTGTGCAGCCCCTGCCGCTCCCACCCAATACACCGTATCCCCACGGGGCGTCAAGGATTTGATGACAGGCTCAGCTTTATGGCGGCGTCCTAATCGTGTTACCTTAATGCCTTCAAGCTGTGGGTATTCGACATCAGGTACATTGATATTCAGCAAAATGGGGATTTTCAATTCATTCCGATTAAACCGCCTCACCATATCAACCGCCACTCGTGCTGCCGTAGCATAGCATCCTTTCGTTACATCAGTAAGGGACACTGCCAGCGAAGGCACGCCTAACAAGAACCCTTCCGTAGCAGCAGCGACGGTTCCAGAATAAATGGTGTCATCGCCCATATTTGCGCCATTATTGATACCTGAAATGACCATATCTGGCAAAACATCCAGCATGCCGGTAACTGCAAGATGAACACAATCCGTTGGTGTTCCATTGACATAATAAAACCCATTGGGTGAACGGTGCAAACTTAACGGTCGATCGAGTGTCAAGGAATTACTGGACCCGCTTCTGTCACGCTCAGGTGCCACCACTATGATTTCAGCAACACTGGAGAGCGCTTCGGCCAAGCATGCCAGTCCTGGTGAAAAATAACCATCATCGTTACTGAGTAAAATACGCATTTTCAAAATTTCATCTAGCGAATCGATAATCAAACCGCGAAAAATGCATTGACATTGATTAAATGGGAGAAGGATCTGTCATGGACTTGAATCATTCTTTCAAATCGGAAAGCAACCGCAAACAATCAGAATATGTATAGATCGTGGTCGGGGCGAGAGGATTTGAACCTCCGACCACTTGCACCCCATGCAAGTACGCTACCAGGCTGCGCTACGCCCCGCTGAACGTGGATTATAGCAAACAAGCAAGACATTAAAAATACGAGATATACCGATAAGACAAAAAGCTGCTTATTTGGATGCCAGAATGGCTATGATGCTTTGGAGTTCGCTACGCACATAACGCATATCGACAAACGAATGCGTCTCTTGCGTTTTATCTGCCGTCTGTGGCGATTGCATGCCTGATTCAATCTGTTCCTCTAAGCGACTCCGTGCACCGTTAATAGTAAACCCTTGATCATAAAGAAGTTCTCTAATTCTACGAATCAGCAAAACTTCCTGGTGCTGATAATAGCGCCGATTACCACGACGCTTAACCGGTCGCAGTTGTGTAAATTCCTGTTCCCAGTAACGTAAAACATGTGGTTTCACGCCGCATAAAACACCGACTTCACCGATTGTGAAATACCGTTTCGCCGGTATAGGCGGGAATCTAAGAATTGGTTTCTTGTGTTCCATGATAATTTTGCTCAACCATGGTCTTCAGCTTCTGACTGGCATGAAATGTTACAACACGTCGCGCGGTAATCGGAATCTCTTCACCGGTTTTGGGATTCCGCCCCGGCCGCTGCGGTTTTGTCCGCAAATGAAAATTGCCAAAACCTGATAATTTAACACCTTCGCCTTTTTCTAAGGCCGCACGAACTTCCTCATAAAAAGATTCAACCATGTCTTTCGCTTCGCGTTTATTCAGTCCAACATTTTCAAATAACAAATCAGCCAATTCAGCTTTAGTTAGAGCCATTCGTTTTCTCCGCATCATTATCGATTAAAATTTTTTAATAATAGTGCCTTACTATGATTTACGCGTTGAGATAATTAATCCTCCAAGCCCCAATATTTTGCTATCTCAGTATGCTAATGAACACTATAAAAATTATATGATTATATCAATTACCATTAAAATAATTAATGGTTAGTATATTATTTTTCATTTATATTCATAATTTTAGATTAAAAAATTACTTCTCATCAAGCTCTTAATACCGCGTCAAATTTTTGTTCGAGAACGCGCAGCAGATTGGATATTGTCGTATCAATATCCTCATCTGTTAATGTTTTTTCGGTATCCTGCAGCATCACTCTGAACGCCAGGCTTTTTCTATTCTCGCCGATTGATTTCCCGCGATAGATATCAAACAAGGTGATCTCGGTTACTATCTCCGGTTTGCTTTCCTGCAGTACTTCCAATAACGACTGCACCACTACATGGTCATCAACAATCACTGCAATATCTCTTCTAACCGGTGGGTATTTCGACATTTCTATCGCATGTGCCAGTGACTTCGGCGACAGACTGTCAAACGTAAGCTCAAAAAGAATAGCCGGTCTGGGCAAATCAAATTTTTTCTGCCAGTGCGGATGCAATTCGCCCAGCCATCCTGCGAAGTTTTGCTCTACAATAATTTTAGCCGCTTTACCTGGATGGAATGCAGGATGTGATCCGGGCTGAAAACTCACCTCACGCGCATGAAACAACACTTCAATATCCGCTTTCACATCAAAAAAATCAATCATGCGCGCCGATTCACCCCATTGTTCCGGATGCACATCGCCATAACCCAGCCCCGCCAGTTTATCAAGCTGACGATAGCTACCCATTGAATCACGTTCAAAACAACCGCCCATCTCAAACAGACGCACCCGATCCTGTTTACGGTTCAAATTAAATTGTAAATTAGAGATCAGTCCGCCAATCAGACTGCTGCGCATGACATTCATATGGCTGGCAATCGGATTTTTTAGCGCAATGGGCGTACTGTTCTGTAACAAATCCTGTTCCCAGGACTCATCGACAAAAGCATAATTGATGACTTCCTGATAATCACGCATGACAAGCATCTGCTTAATTATTGAGGGCATTCTCTTTTTTTCTGGTGCCGCCAGCATTACAAGCTCAGCTTTCGGTTGCTGCGCCTGAATAGAATCATAACCATGGATTCGGGCCAGTTCCTCGATAAAATCTTCCTCAATGGCAAGATCAAATCGATAACTTGGCGGCGTTACACAAAAAACACCATCATTTTCCGAGAAAATGAATTGTTGGCGCCTGAAGTACTCTGATATCTGTTCCACAGTTAATGAAACACCCAACACACGTCGAACACGATCACTCCGAACTGTAACCGGATGCCTTTCCGGTAATTGATATTTCGTTTCCACGGTCGGTCCGATCTTTCCACCGCAGATTGATTGAATCAATCCGGTTGCGTACTCCAGCACACGTCCTGTTGCCGCAAAATCAACACCGCGTTCAAAACGATGCGCTGAATCTGAACTGAAACCCAGTGTGAATGATTTACCCGAAACAATATCTGGTTTAAAGAATGCACATTCCAGGAAAATATCGGTTGTATATGACACAACGCCACTTTCCGCCCCCCCCATAATGCCGGCCAACGCTAAGGGTTTGCTGTCATCAGCAATCATTAACATATCAGGTGCGAGTACTATTTCAGCGTCATTCAATAATTTTATCTTTTCCCCTGTTTTTGCATAGCGTACCTGAATTGTGCCGTCCAGCTTGGTTAAATCAAACGCGTGCATCGGTTGTCCCGTTTCAAGCAGAACATAATTGGTAATGTCTACGACCGCATTGATTGAACGTAAACCGCTTCTTTCCAATCGTTGTCGCATCCATAATGGTGTATCAACATTCAAATTAATACCCCGCATGACACGGCCAAAGTACAAAGGGCAGGCATCAGGCTCTGTAATCTGCACGGCTATCGTATCTGAAATATCATTGGATACGGGCTTCATTTCTAGTGGCACCAAAACTGCACCGGTAATCGCCGAAATTTCTCGCGCCACACCATAAATACTCAGACAATCCGCTCTATTAGGTGTCAGATTTAACGTAAAAACCTTATCGTTCAATGCATAATAATCACGAAAATCCTGACCTACCGGCGCATCGCCAGGCAAAATTAACAATCCGTCCGCATTTTCACAGATACCCAACTCCCGCGCAGAACATAACATCCCGGACGACAAAACACCGCGCAACTTGGCCTTTTTTATCTCAATACCCGGCAATCTGGCGCCTATCATCGCACAAGGTACTTTGGCACCTGCTTTCACATTGGAAGCACCGCAAACGATCTGAAGCGGCTCTTCTGCAAGCGCTCCTACGCTCACCCGGCATATATTCAATCGGTCCGCCTCTGGATGCTTTTCGACACCCAGCACTTCGGCCACAACAACATTCTCAAACAATGCAGCGACGGGTACAACATTTTCGATTTCCAAACCAACCATAGTTAGCACATGGGCAAGCTCGTCATCTGTGCAATCCGGATTCACAAAAGTCCGCAACCAACTTTCTGAAAATTTCATGGCCTTTATATTTAATATGAATTCAAAATGATCCTGCTAATTAAATTGTTTCAAGAAACGCAGATCATTTTCAAAGAATAATCTTAAATCACTGACGCCGTAACGCAGCATCGCAAGTCGCTCAACACCCAGTCCAAACGCAAAACCGATATAACGTTCAGAGTCTATTTTGACATGTTTCAAAACATTCGGATGCACCATGCCACAGCCCAGTACTTCCAGCCACCCCGTGTATCCACATATACGGCAACCTTTACCATTGCATTTCACGCAACTGATATCCATTTCAGCCGAAGGTTCTGTAAAAGGAAAAAATGAAGGACGGAAGCGCACCTGCAAATTATCCTGTTCAAAAAACCGCGCCATAAAATCAGCCAAGACACCTTTTAACGCTGCGAAGTTGACCTGCTCGTCAACCCATAAACCTTCCACTTGATGAAACATCGGCGTATGGGTCACATCCGAATCACAGCGATAAACACGCCCCGGCGCTATCAATTTAAAAGGCGGCTTATTTTCAAGCATATAGTGTATCTGGACCGGTGATGTATGTGTGCGCAACAAATTACCGTTATCCACATAAAAAGTATCGTGCATTGCTCGGGCAGGATGATTCTCAGGAATATTAAGTGCAGTAAAATTGTAAAAATCCGTCTCTATTTCGGGTCCAGAAGCTACTTCGTATCCGATAGAGTGAAACAATGTTTCTATCCGTATCAATGTTTGAGTAACCGGATGCAAACCACCTTTGGCATACCCTCTTCCAGGCAATGTAACATCAAGCGATTCCTCTTTCAGTTTTTCTTCGAGTTTCTTGTCCTGTAAATACAACCGGCGAGTCTTCAATAATATTTCGATTTGACTTTTTGCCTGGTTAATTCGACTGCCCATCTCTGGACGCTGATCCACCGGGAGCTTACTCAGTTCCTTGAGCAATTCTGTTAGTTCACCATTTTTACCAAGATATCGCGCTTTTACCTGCTCCAACTTGTTCGGATCTTCTATAGTACTAAATAACTTTTCCGCTTCTTTTACGATTTCACTTAAATCTCTCATGCAAACTTTTACTCAAAATTTTTAATCACACGGTAAACAAGTTACTCATAAACTGTCAGACATACAGTATCAGGATAGAAAATCAGCTTCTATTACCCATCAATTACTTAAATAACAATCGCATCATCTCAGAAACTGGAATTTCAGGGAATATGTAATCCGGCAAACCTCAAGTTTGATCAATATAAAAAGGGAGGTTTGGGTCAATCCCAATACCTCCCTAATCAGTATATAAAATGATCAGACAGCCAAGCTTGCTTTAGCCTGTTGTACGATTTTCTCAAAAGCAACTTTGTCAAAAACCGCCAAATCAGCCAATACCTTTCTGTCGATTCCAATACTCGCTTTTTTCAGACCATTCATGAAAACGCTATAGGATAATCCACATTCTCGTGCAGCGGCATTGATACGCGCAATCCACAACGCTCTGAATTGACGTTTACGTTGACGTCTATCACGATAGGCATATTGCCCCGCTTTCATTACTGCCTGTTTGGCAATACGATATACGTTTTTGCGACGTCCGCGATAACCCTTTGCTAAATTTAGAATCTTTTTATGGCGCGCATGGGCTGTAACACCACGTTTTACTCTAGGCATTCATCACCTCTTATGCATATGGCAACATCGAATGAACTGACGCGGCATCACTTGGATGAACGTTGGTTATTCCTCTGAGTTGACGTTTATTCTTTGTCGTTTTTTTTGTCAGTATATGACGTTTAAAAGCCTGTGCACGCTTAATACTCCCGCTCGCGCGCACTTTAAAGCGTTTTGCTGCGCTGCTTTTAGTTTTCATTTTAGGCATTAAACCCTCCTTATAATATGACTTCAGGTGTTTTCATATTTATTCATGAAAAACTTTTAAAACCTTTTATCACTTGTACTTACTGCTTACTTCTCTAACCGATAGATCGTTGTTTATCAATCTGCCCATGTTTATACTATGTAGGCGCAGGATCATTGACTGTTGTTTTTGTTTTCCCGGCGGTTTTCGTTTCTTTCTTCTTTGGTGATAACACCATCACCATTTGCCTTCCTTCCATTTTAGGAAACTGTTCTACTATTGCGTATGACTCAAGATCATCCCTTACACGTTCAAGAATCCGTACACCAAATTCCTGATGCGCCATTTCGCGACCGCGAAACCTTAATGTTACTTTGATTTTATCGCCATCGTTCAAGAAATTTATCAAGTTGCGCAACTTAATTTGATAATCGCCTTCATCCGTGTTTGGTCTAAACTTGATCTCTTTTATTTGTACTTGTTTTTGTTTCAGCTTCGCATCGTGCTTTCGTTTACTTTCCTGATAGCGAAACTTCCCATAATCCATCAAACGGCATACCGGGGGCTGTGCTGTTGGTGCTATCTCCACGAGATCGACACCTGCTTCTACAGCCAGCTCATTAGCTTCAGCCAGCTTCACAATACCTATTTGCTCTCCGTCTACACCGATTAAGCGTACTTCTGGCACATCTATTTCATCATTTATGCGCGCCGTCTTTTCTTGTGCTATGGCAATTCTCCATATAATTTAAATGAAAATTATCGCTTTAATTCTACTTCCTTTTTAAGGCGTTCGATCAGATCCTTTAATGACATTTGCCCCAAATCCTGTCCACCACGGGCACGTACTGAAACTTGATTGGTATTTACTTCCACATCTCCGGCAATAATTTGGTAAGGAAGTTTCTGCAAACTATGCTCACGGATTTTATAGGTTATTTTCTCATTTCTCAAGTCTTGTATTACCCGGAATCCATTCTGTTTTAATTCTTTTGCCACTTTTTCCACATATTCAGCCTGCCCCTTGGATATATTCAGCACAACAACCTGAACCGGGGCCAGCCATAGAGGAAACGCACCCGCATAATGTTCTATCAGAATACCAATAAAACGCTCCAACGACCCCAGAATAGCTCTATGCAGCATAACCGGTATTTGCCGTGCATTATCCTCAGCAACATATTCTGCGCCTAAACGCTCAGGCATCGAGAAATCCAGTTGCAACGTGCCACATTGCCATACACGGCCAATGCAGTCTTTCAATGCAAACTCTATCTTGGGTCCGTAAAATGCACCTTCTCCCGGCTGCAACTCCCATTTCAGTCCTGCTTGTTTAAGCGCAGCCTCTAACGCACCTTCTGATTTATCCCATTGCATATCCGAGCCGACTCGCTTTACCGGTCGCGTCGACAGCTTGACCAGAATATCTTTGAATCCGAAATCCGCATAAACAAGCTTTAACAGATTAATAAATTTAACCACCTCTTCCTGAATTTGATCTTCGGTACAAAAAATATGCGCATCATCCTGTGTAAACCCACGAACGCGCATAATACCGTGCAATGCACCCGAAGCTTCATTGCGATGACAAGAGCCAAATTCTGCGAGTCTCAGGGGCAGATCGCGATAGCTTTTGAGCCCTTGCTTGAATACCTGCACATGCCCTGGACAGTTCATCGGTTTAATTGCAAAGCTTCTATCTTCGGTCTCTGTTATAAACATATTTTCCCGAAAATTATCCCAGTGACCGGACTGCTTCCACAATTCTTTATCCAGAACTTGCGGTGTTCGAATTTCCTGATATTCATTTTCATGCTGAATATTGCGCATATATTGTTCAATCTGCTGCCACAAAGCCCATCCTTTCGGATGCCAGAAAACCATACCGGGAGCTTCTTCTTGCGTATGAAACAAATCCAGCTGCTTGCCTATTTTGCGATGATCCCTTTTTTCAGCTTCTTCGAGTCGATGCAAGTAATCATTCTGATCATCTTTGTTTCCCCATGCCGTACCATAGATTCTTTGCAGCATTTCATTCTTTGAATCACCCCGCCAGTAGGCTCCAGCCACTTTCATCAATTTAAATATTTTGAGTTTAGAAGTATTTGGAACGTGAGGGCCGCGACACAAATCGGTAAAGTTACCTTGTGTATACAGCGTCAAATCTTCCTCTCCAGGTATAGATTCAATAATTTGCGCCTTATAGTGCTCCCCCAATTGCTTAAAAAAACTGATGGCTTCTGAGCGTTCCCAGACTTTTCTTTCGATCTTGATATTCCGCTTGCTTATTTCAAGCATTCGTTTTTCTATTGCTAGAAGATCTTCTGGCGTAAACGGGCGTTCATAAGAAAAATCATAGTAAAAACCGTCTTCAATTACAGGTCCGATAGTCACCTGAGCCTCAGGAAATAATTCCTTTACAGCATGTGCCAACAAATGCGCACTGGAGTGTCTGATAATCTCCAAACCTTCCGAATCTTTTTCTGTAATAATCGCAAGCTCACTATTCTCTTCGATCAATCGATCAAGATCGACCAATTTACCATTTACCTTTCCTGCTATGGCCGCGCGTGCCAGACCCGATCCTATCGAAGTTGCCACATCAATTACGGTCACAGGTTGTTCAAATATCCGCTCGGAACCATCTGGTAATCGAATTACAGTCACTTATTATTTCCTAATTAAATTGTATTCAAAATAACCCAAGTATACAGTCACATATCAACCGGCAATTGTTCTTTTATACCAGTTTGCAAGTTTTTGCAATCCGCGCAAACAAACTGGCGCAAACCCTATCGCTACCGCATCAACAAGGCAATACCAGGCAGCAACACCGCTCGGTGGATTACCTTGTGACCAATCGAACACCGGTTCTATAGCCGCCCATTTCCATGTACCGGCTGCCGTGCCGATGATCTCAAGCCATGTACATATAAAAAAGGCACCCAGATAAACGAGAGGCGATCGCCCCTTCAATACGCATATCACAAAAATCGCAAACAGAAATGCGCCCACTTGATCACCCTGCTCTGGTATTCCGCTGATTCCCCACAAGGACCATAACCCTCCTGTCACGAATACAAAAACTGCTATTTCGCGCGCATACATCTGGAAAAAACCTGACCGAGCCAATGCAACCGCCGTTAAATAAACCATACCATGACCTGGTGGAACATAATGCGGTACATTTTCAAAACGATAGGTATATCCTTCCATATAGATAGAAGCAAAATGTTCGCCGGCTGTTGCGAACGCAACTGCAATCACCACTTGCATGCGAACCTCCTTATTTTCTCCTACAAGGAGTCCAAATAAAAAAATCCACGCAATCACACCGAGCAAATTCTGCATTTCCAAACTTGCACTGCCATCAATTACAAGACTTACCGCTACACAAAAAAAGGTAAATCCTGCTATAAAATAATCACGACTTCGGTGTGGATATTGCAGGCCGGACTGCGGCAAATGATTCAACATAAATACCCTCAAAAAAAAACCCGCTTTATGCGGGTTATTATTTTCAGACGACATATAACAAAAAATGTCACTTCAGTTATATCTATTACTTGCGTTCAGTTATTACAACAAAAACCATAATTATGACCGAACGCTATTTTTTTTATTATTCACGTGATCTAAATTTAATCTAAGTCACGCCTCTCGATCACGAAAAAAGACTGAACTTTTGATGCAAAAGCAACCCGTTTAACAATCCAATATTAACCATCAGACAGCGGCTTAATCATCATCATCGTCATCATCATCGTCATCATCTTCATCGTCTTCCGGCTTCAATACCATCTTGCCCGCCGCCAGACTCGCATCCAAATCCG
>CAZTCY010000008.1:0-6569 GCA_964612715.1 uncultured Nitrosomonas sp.
AAGTATGGAAAGTTTAAAACAACGCTGCCGAATTTTTAATTGTATAAATTATATAAAGAGTATTATCTGATTTTGGCAAAGCTTTAGTTCATAACCCCATAAAAATCAGGAGGTGTAACATGGCAAAAATTCTTGTCTTGTATTACAGCATGTATGGCCATATCGAAATCATGGCCAACGCGGTAGCTGAAGGTGCGCGCAGTGTCGAGAATACCGAGGTTACCATCAAGCGCGTCCCCGAACTCATGTCGGAAGAAGTGGCTCAAAGAGTCGGTGCCAAGCTTGATCAGGCAGCACCGGTTGCGACGGTGGATGAACTGTCAAACTATGATGCCATTATCTTCGGTACGCCTACACGCTTCGGCAATATGTGCGCACAAATGCGCAATTTTCTTGATCAGACCGGCCGGTTATGGCTTAACGGCGGACTGATCGGCAAAGTGGGCAGTGTGTTCACGTCTACAGGTACGCAACATGGCGGGCAGGAAACCACAATCACCTCGTTTCATACCACCTTGCTCCATCACGGCATGATCATCGTGGGTGTTCCCTATTCCTGCCAGGAGATTATGAACATGAGTGAAATCACCGGCGGCTCACCGTATGGGGCAAGCACGCTGGCCGGCGGCGATGGCAAACGCCAGCCATCAGACAACGAAATAAAAATAGCGCACTTCCAGGGTGCTCATGTCGCAAAAATAGCCAACAAGCTATCCCACTGATTTTAATTCATAGTGTTTGATTGTCTATTTAACACCTCTTTTAAAATTGTTTTACGAACATCATCCAGCTTGTCCTCTGCTGCGGTTAATTGCTTGGATAGCAAGGCTGAAAAGACCGTCACAATCACACCAGAGATTGGGGTCAACACCGTCGCGACATCAAGCTCTTGTTTAAAAATAAAGAAAATCCCAATGCCTAACGCGATACAACTCAAAGCTATAAAAAAGAATGAAGCATAGACCCATTTGCGGTAAATGGATAATGACTCTCGGATCATGTCAAGCGCAGTGTTTCGCAATTCATGATTAAAAGCAAAATGACTAGATGATTCTTTCTCATGCTTTGACAATATCGTAGCTTCTACAAAACCAATTGCAGCAAGCAATGAATTACGGGATGTGTCAGTTGCTTCTTTAAATAGTGGAAGTTTTTGGCGTCGCGCTGCTTCTTTGCTTAGGTGAGGTTCATCAGGAAATCTACTGGAAAATAAAATTTGAGGAGTGGTTTTTCCCTTGATTGAATCTATTTCATCAATTTTATCGCATAGGGACCAGCCAGCTGATGGGCGTTCTTTTCCTGGAAGGGTGGGATCCATGTACCATCCAAGATCAATTATTGCCAGATCAAAGTTTGAATCTTCGGCTAATTTTCTGGCTTCAGAAAAATTATTGGCTGTCGATACTTGATATCCTGAGTCACGCAGTATTTCAACAATTCGGGCCATAAAAAGACACTGATCGGCAAATGCGCGATTTTCCGGCTTATCCCCATACTTTTCTAGAATCTGTTCCTTAAATCTTGCATTTGATATTCCGGGTGGAGGAAGTTGATCATCTGCGATAAATATACGTAGTGAGGTCATCGCATTCTCTTCTTCGTATTTTGAATTGATTGCATAGTGGTTCCTTTAGATATAGTTTTATAGGAAAAAATCACCTTCTTCCTTGCTTGGAAATGTACAAATAGTTTAGTCAATTGATTCGAATGTTCATGCAGGGTTTTAGGAATAAACAGTCTCAATTAAACAATTGAAGGGGCTCTGATGCAAATTACCACCACATTACCCCCGTTTCACCTGCGGCTGCTGCGTAATACATGCGAATTCTAAGCATATACGTTCGCCCGCTATCAAGCCTGCGCCGGATATAAGCATTCCGTTCATCACCGCTATCATCGTCAGCGGTTACATAAATATCCTCGGTATCCGTCCGTTCAAACAGAACGGCAACCACATCTGATTGACCAAAGGTGCGGATTTCGTAATACCTGGAGGCAGCCGGTTTTAATAAAAAGTTCCGTTGCTCGCCTGCTGCGATCTGCAACCGGCGCGACTCGAGCAATGGCAGAGCTTCCTCATCAGACACTTTAAGCGGTGGATAGAAAGTCTTGACCCACTCTTTATCACGCGAAGATAACCCGCCTGCAGGCCATAGCCCATTTTTATATTTTTCCGGTTCAAGTATGAGCCCTGGTTTGAAAGGATAGTGCATGATTGAATCCGGATCCCAGCTTGATCCTTGAACTTCATCAGGCTGGATTTTGTTAATAATGTTATTAAACGTCTTTTGGCGTGACCAGCGGTTTGGAGGACCGGCTAAGTCACGATAAACTGCTTCTTCATCCCAGACAATCCCGGCATTGGGATTCTGGTGTTCGTGTGGAAAACCCATCGTATGACCAATCTCATGGCATGCGACATCTATACCGTAATCGCCACTGGCAATACTGTCAGTAGGGTCGAGATTCATAGTTCGATCATCCTGGCCCTTGTTATATACTTGACGCCCAACGTAAGACCAGTGACCGTCTCCTGACAAGAAACCGATCCGGATCTCAGATTGCGCACGGTCAGTCACTTCTTCAAACCTTCTTCAGTATTCCATCCTAATTTAGCAAACTCCTTTCCCCAAAATTTTTCTTTATTATTGCGGGCATAAAAAATACGCTTCTCAACTATATGATTTGCTTCAAAAATATATGGTAAGACAGCATATTTACCTGATAGTATTTCAAAATCATCTGGTAATGAATCACCAAGCAAATGATCAGTATAGTAAAAACCCAAAGCTTGCCGACTTATTTGCCGCCCTTCTACTTCTATAAATTTATAAGGCCCAACTTTTCCTGTTTCCCGTTTTGCTGAAGCGATTACATATCGTTCAAAAGCTTTACGATTAGCAATGAATTTTTTGAAGAGCTCGGGACTTAAGTGTTTTTTAAGAATTCGTAATTTTGCAATTGTTAAATTCCTGGAAAATTTTTTCCCATTTTTATTTAGTATTTTCTGAAAAATCTCAATCAATTCTTCGAGTTCTCGCCTCTTCGTACCTGACAGATTCTGTAATATTCCTTGGGGTTGAACAATATTTCTTAATCCATTATTCCTTGAATCAGTTAAAGGGATCACATCGATATCAGCTAATTTGTTAAGCATCCGAGTTGACTTAATGGCTCTCCCTACACCAGAAGTTCCTAACTCAATCAAAATATTACCCAATAATATGCCTATTAGCTCACCGATACGCAAAGCACTTTGAGCTGTCTCTTCCAACCATGCCTTGATAGGTGCAGCTCGTTCTCCCAATGCAGTTAACACCGTAATGAGCACTTCAGAAAGAATTTCAGTTACATAATCGAGGCATTGCAATAAAATTTCTAGAATTCCCATTAGGCCGAGAGCTTCTAGTTCAGCAATCATATCTTCAAGTTTTATTATCAGGGTCGCAGTATCATGAAACGGCTCACATGCTTTACTTGCTAAAACCTCATCTGGATCAAAAGCTTTTATTTTGACATCCCTGATACAGCTGGCTATTTCGCCTAGCCATTTGATAAAACCCTTTCCCAAATCACACAGCACTTCAATTTCTTCTCTAATATGTCTGTAGATACCATCCTTCACTGCTTTCCCAAAAGTAAGTGGCTCATTTGTCACAGTTCTTACACTATCATTTACGAAACCGCTCCATTCAGGCATAGATAAAATTTGCATTGCTTGCTGAAAAGCTATAGCAAGTCTCTTATCTTCAGGCTTTCCTGATGGGGCTTCATTCTCTGCAGAAGGTGGTAACGTTGATATGTCGTTTAGAGACCGAGTAGCACTGATACTCAAAGAAGAGCAGAAAAGTTGAGCTTCATGATATTGTTGCGTTTCAGAACGTAATTCTATTCGGCTTGTTAGCTCAGAACTCATAAACTATGCTTATAAATAAAAATCATCGAGACGATTCTTTTCGATTCGAAATATGCTTTTGATTTCTCTTCAAACTATATGGTTTTATCTTTATTAAATACTGTTTCTTTCATTTTGAATTCAATGTGTCACATCTATTCGTCGCACAATCAAAAAGCCACCGTGCTGGCAAGTCAGTCAAAAGTGCAACTATATGTGCGGCAATAACCTCTGGTGTTCCAGATGGAATGTAATGACCGAGGGATTCTGGATCCACCTTCGCATAGAATTCATCGAGCCTTGATTGTCTCTATTTTTTCGTCCGACAGATTTACACATAATTTAAGTAGTGCCTCATCTTTTGCAATATCTTCAATCATAACCCCAGTTGCCTTTGAAACAGTCTCATCTGCCCATTCTCTTAATGTTTTGGCTCGATTTTTCTTGTACTTTTCAAGAGCAAAAGTTGCCCAAAGCGTCAAAACAATCGTGAGAGAAAAAGCAAGCATGCTCACCGCGATAGCGGAATTGGCTACATAGAACAGAGGAGAATACAGTTGGAAATAAGTGTATCTTGCAAACTCCAAGGAAGGAGCGATAACTCCATAAGCCCACAACGCCGCTGATGCTGCATAGATGGTTGTGACAGCTGTTCTATGATCGATAGGCCAACGGATAGAACAAAGTGGCACATCCAACCATGGATGTGGCCGATTGGCGAATGCTCCATCGGGAAGGCCGAGGCTTCGCTCAAATATACATTGCGCTTTTAGCATAAATTATCTTTCTTAATTCTTTTTTTACTTACCAGAAGAAGAGAAAAAGTCCCGGAATATTTAAAATCTCCCCCTTCTTCTGTTATCTTCCATGAGTAGATTTTTTAATCTGCTTTAGCTTTATACAATAATATAAATAATGGAAAAATGACTCAATTGGGTTATTTTAGATATTTGGCGATATAGACAGGGTTTGTTAATACCGTAAAAAGAAGATTTATCCTATCCACACCAACATCTCACAACGCGAAGAAACGCCCAATTTGTAATAAACGCTTTTAATATGATTACGCACGGTGTGGTAGCTGATGTGAATTTTTTCAGAAATTTCCCGGGCTTGCATGCCTTGGTAAATCAGCATGGCGATTTCGAGTTCACGCTCGGTTAGCCCCTTGCGTTTGAACCGGTTATGGATTTTTCCTGCTTTGTTGGTGATGCGAGACAAATTCAGCAGAAAATAGGTGCATTGATGGAAGTTGATATCAGTGTTAACCAGCGTTAATTTAATGGTATACAGGCGCCTACTCAGTTTTGTTAAGAAACGATGACAATCCAGATGGTTATGTTGCATCGCCTTAATATGTGCCAGCAGCATGGATGGAAAAAGATTCTTCTCGTACCCGGAGATTTTCTGGAAAGTGTGATTTTGAAAAAGCGTATCGCCATGGGTATTGATAACAGCCAAAGGTTCAAAGCATTCAGACCAGAATCTGCTGATCTGGCAGGCGTTTGGTTTTTCCTCATGCAGTATTATGAGTTTAATCGTTTGCAGTAATATGGGTCTGAGTATTTCTAGAAGCGCTAATTCTCGTTGAGTAAAGATTGGGTGGTCGTTATTTAAGCACCAGAAATAAAATCGAAATGAAGGTCTTTCGTTATCCTGTAATTTCAGAATGGTATATTGCGGTTTTGATGGCTCCGATAATTGATCGGGCAAATGATGCTGGCTGATTGAAGTATCATTGTCGGTAGCATGAGTGGCCGCGCTGTCAGTAAGAAAGTGTTGCCAGTCATTTTGGCGGATGGCGGGTTGCGTTACGCTGTCCAGTAATTGTTGGCCGTTTTTCTCATTGACATACCGGGCATAGAAAATACCGTCACATGAAATCAATGGCAGTAATGCAATCTGCAATGCTTGATTAAAATCTGTTCTTGTCTGGCAGCTATTGAGCCAGTCAATAATGGCAAGTGTTTTCTGATGATCTTTTACAGAAAATAAATCGAGCGCAGTCTTTTCATGCAATTTTTCTTACTCCATATGATTTTGGGTACCATTGAAGTGTTTTCTTGTATTACACAGCATAGCGTTAGCTATGTAAAATATTTATTTTACTAATTTCAGCATTAGGTTAAAAAGTATATAGAGATTACAGATCGGTTTAAAGTGGTTTTTCTCACATAGCCATAGCCTGTCAGGATAGGTGTCTGGAAATATTTTGTGTGGGTGTTTGTGCTGCTCAGCAATTCAGAATGCAATCGGTTTTATGTCGAGCCGGTGGAGTGATCCATACGCGGATTTATTCAGGTCTGGAGGGTTTATGGTTGGAAGTCTGGTTCTTTGTCTGAGAACCTGTTCAAGGTCTCACTGAAGGGCGCATTGCGGCGTTAAAATCGAGCTCAGAATATGCTCACATACTTCAAGTATGCTCCGCTTCTTCGCTCAATTTTGCCTTGTGCTGCGCTCCTTGATCAAGATCTTGAACAGGTTCTGAGGAATTGACTATTTCTCAATGAGGATCGAAGTGGGTGATGACGTGGACGTAATTAGTAGAAAATCCGGGCCTCGAAAAACCTGCTGTGCGGTCATCTGGTTGCGGTGGCCGGATGTTTGTCTATCTATTGCAGTATTCTGCGTTCGGCACGTCTTATCATCCGGTCGCGCGTCATGGTTTTTCGAG
>CAZTCY010000008.1:6669-60257 GCA_964612715.1 uncultured Nitrosomonas sp.
AGTATTCTGCGTTCGGCACGTCTTATCATCCGGTCGCGCGTCATGGTTTTTCGAGTTCCTATTGTTCCATATCATCCGCGGAGAACACTGCAACCTGATTTCTGCCGCCTTCTTTTGCCTGGTATAAGGCTGTGTCCGCTCTGGCGAGCAGTATTGCGCCGATCGATTCGCAATCCTGCCCATTGTGCTGCGGCGATATGCTCAGGCTTTGCAGATTGGCCATGCCGATCGAAATGGATACTTGGAATTGTTTGTCCCGGAAGCTGTGTAAATTTGAGCAAATGGCCTGACGCAGGCGTTCGGCAATTTCATGCGCTGATTGCAACGCTGTTGCCGGGAGGGCGACGACAAATTCTTCCCCACCGTAGCGGGCTGCAATATCGCAGGCGCGTACCTGTGTTTTTATCAGGCTGGCCACGCGCACTAAAACATCGTCGCCAGTCTGATGTCCATAGGTGTCATTGATGCGCTTGAAATGGTCTATATCTAGAAACATGCATACCAGATCGTCGCGCCAGCGCAGGCTGCGCGCAATTTCATCCTTGAAACGCAAATCAAAGTAGCGGCGATTGTAGACCTGTGTCAGTGCGTCCTGATAGCTGATTGCCTTGAGGCGCTGCTGGTTGAGACAGTTTTCGATGGCAACTGCGGCCATAGAAGACAGTTTCTGCAGAAACAGTGTGCCGATTCCTTGCGGGTACCGCTGTGCGTCCTGACTGAGGAGCATTAACGCGCCGGTAATGCGGACTCCCCGCATCAGTGGCAGGTATGCGGCGCTTTTAAAGTGATCTTTGTTTTTTAAGCCAGCGATCATCCACGGGTATTTTTCAATAACACCCGCTCCGGTTAGCAGCGTTTTGCCCAGTGTGCCGATACGTGCCGCATCTTTAACACTATCCAGTATCAGCAGTCGATTTTTATAGTTCACCCGGGTTCTTTCATGCTGATCGAGAAACAAACGTACGGTATCTTTCTGATGGTCGATGAGGCACAGCACAACATCCTGCAGATGAAAGCGTACTTTTAATTTCGACAACAGCAAATAGCGCAGCTCCGCGGGCGTATTCGCATCGATAATCTCAAAACTGAAAGTTTCGTACTGCGCTTGCTTCTTTTCATTATCCTTGGCATGTCTGATCAAATCATCGAGTTTATTTTGCAACAGGCGGTTTTTGATATGATCCGGGGTGTTCATTTGATAATTTTCTGGACCGCTACAAACGGATGATCACATATTCATCGGATAGCTAACATACCGATTCATCGAGTCTTCTTGCAATTGTCGATGATCTTTCCCGCAGCATGTGCGCAATCTGCCAGATCGCCAGTGCAGCGATCAAATGTTTCAAGGTGTGACCGCTGATGATCTGCCCGAGCGCAAAGATCTGTTGATCGAATGTTTCAGCCACTTTTGCCAGGACATAAAGCCCAATAGCCTTGAGTATCGTACCGCCGTGTGTATAGGCGGTCGGCAGCATCAGACTCAGGAGCACGATGAGTAACAATGAATAAAACTGTATGACAATATAGAAATTCAGATTGCCAGCACCTTGTTGTTCACTCCAATGCCAGTAAATGACGCTCGCCGCGCCCATGAGTACCAGCACTGGCAACATTCGTAAGCCGAGTTGCGGGCTGACGCGCTCACCCAGTACTGCGGCCAGCAGCGCCATGACACCGATGGCGATAGGCAGGCGATCCCAGAGCAGGGTGGCATGATCGGGATCCAGATGATAATACGCTGAACCCAGAACAGTCATAACGATGCTGAGAAAAAAAATCCGGTATGGCCAGATTTCTGAAGACGTTCCGAATGTTTGCCGGTTGTATTCCTGTGCATGGCCTGGTTTATGCCGGAGGTATATCAATCCCGCGAGCCCGCTGAATAAAATGGCAAAGTTGGAAGCTACATTCATGAAATTCGGGATACCGAAGAATTTCCGCTGATCAGCAAATTCATGATAATCATGCGGTTGTGCAATCGGCGGCAGCGCTGCGGCTGCCAGTATGACCAGAACAGACACCACACCCAGCAGACGCAACCGGTTTTGTGTTTTTGAGTTCAGTCTGTACGGTGCTGTCATGGTTTCTTTCAGCCGTACATCTGCGCGACGGCATCCCGCACAGTGTTGACAGCAGCGATAGTGATACCGGCTACCGGTTGTTTCGGTTTATTTGCCTGCGGAATAATGGCGCGGGTGAACCCGAGCTTGGCGGCTTCCTTTAGCCGTTCCTGTCCGCGTTGCACAGGGCGGACTTCCCCGGCCAGCCCGATTTCGCCGATAACCACCATTCTTTCCGCCAGCGGTTTGTTTTTCAGCGACGACACGATGGCCAGCAGAATGGCCAGATCCGCGCCGGGTTCTGTAATTTTGACGCCGCCGACGGCATTGACGAAAACATCCTGATCAAAACACGGAATGCCGGCATGGCGATGCAGAACGGCGAGCAGCATGGCAAGCCGGTTTTGTTCCAGGCCGACACATAAACGCTTGGGATGCGGTGCGCGTGCTTCATCAACGAGCGCCTGTATCTCAACCAGCAGCGGGCGGGTACCTTCCTGCGTTACCATGACGCAGGAACCGGCGACCTGTCCTTCATGATGCGATAAAAACAGAGCTGAAGGGTTTTTCACTTCACGTAAACCCTTTTCGCTCATGGCAAAAACGCCCAGTTCATTGACTGCGCCAAAACGGTTCTTGAAAGCACGTATCAAGCGAAAACTTGAATGCATATCGCCTTCGAAATACAAAACGGTGTCAACCATATGTTCCAGTACGCGCGGGCCTGCCAGCGCGCCTTCTTTGGTGACATGCCCGATCAGTATAATTGCCGTTCCGCCGGCCTTGGCTTGCCGCGTTAATTGCGCTGCGCATTCGCGCACCTGCGCGACAGAACCCGGTGCGGATTGGAGTGCTTCCGAATAAATCGTTTGAATCGAGTCAATCACTGCGACATGCGGTTGATGTTCGTTCAACGCATGCTGTATTTTTTCCAGCTGTATTTCCGCGAAAAGCGGTACGGCGCGCACATCGAGTGCAAGCCTTCTGGCGCGTAACGCCACCTGCTGCGCGGATTCTTCGCCACTGACATAGAGTACTTTATGGCGGGTAGACATATACGCGAGTGCCTGCAGCAACAATGTGGATTTGCCGATACCCGGATCGCCGCCGATGAGCACCACACCGCCGCGCACCATGCCGCCGCCGAGTACGCGATCCAGTTCGGAAATGCCGGTGGAATAACGCGGTTCCTCCTGTGTTTCAATGTCACACAGATTCTGCATGTGCCCTGTTTCCGACACCGGACTGAAACGCGACACCTGTTTTTCAGTCACGCTTTCAATCAGCGTATTCCAGGATTGGCAGTGCGGGCATTGACCTTGCCATTTCAAGGTTTGTCCGCCGCACTCGGTGCAGACATAGACTGATTTTTGTTTAACCATCGGCAATCGACCTATGTGATAGGGGCTGTGAATCTACGTGTTCGTATAAACCTCTGCGGTTTTGAATGATTGGCCTTGCGCATCCTTGGCGGAAAGCGCCGGTTCGCCGTCAATCGGCCAATGAATGGCGAGCGTGGAATCGTTCCAGATGATACAGCGTTCATGTTCGGGTACCCAATAGTCGGTAGTCTGGTACAGGAATTCGGCATCATCTGAAAGCACGGCAAAACCATGCGCAAACCCTTCGGGTATCCAAAGCTGTTTTTTATTTTCGGCGCTTAGAATTTCACCGACCCAGTGACCAAAAGTCGGCGATGAGCGGCGGAGATCAACGGCAACATCATATACCTCCCCCACGACGACACGGACGAGTTTGCCTTGCGGTTGTCTGATTTGATAATGCAGACCGCGCAATACATTTTTTACCGAGCGGGAATGATTATTCTGCACGAAAGCCACATGTCTGCCGATCGCCTGATCAAACTGCCGCTGATTGAAGCTTTCGTAGAAAAAGCCGCGCGTATCGCCGAAAACTCTGGGCTCGAGGAGATAAACATCGGGTATTGCCAGTTGTGTCGCATTCATCTTTGGAGATTCTCTAGTGCTTGCGTTTGAGGACGCGCAGCAGATACTGGCCGTAACCGTTCTTGGCCAAGGGCATTGCGAGCGCTTCCAGTTGTGTGGCGTCTATCCAGCCCTGCCGGAAAGCAATTTCTTCCGGGCAGGCGATCTTTAACCCCTGCCGGTGTTCAATTGTCGCTACGAAGTGGCTCGCTTCGAGCAGCGATTCATGGGTTCCGGTATCCAGCCAGGCATAGCCGCGTCCCATGATTTCAACATGCAGCGCCGAATGCTCCATATAAATCCGGTTAACATCCGTAATCTCGAGTTCGTTACGGTGCGAAGGCTTGATGCTTTTGGCATAATCGACCACATTGCAGTCATAAAAATACAGCCCGGTTACCGCGTAGTTTGATTTGGGGTTGGACGGTTTTTCTTCCAGGCTGAGAACCTGTCCCTGTGCATCGAATTCCACGACACCGTAACGTTCGGGATCCTGTACATGATAGGCAAAAACACTGGCACCGGATTTTTTCTGCATGGCGTTGGACAGCAGGTGACAAAAATCATGGCCGTAAAAAATATTGTCACCCAGAACAAGCGCCGAACAATCATTGCCGATGAAGGTTTCGCCAATCAGAAAAGCCTGTGCCAGTCCACCCGGTTCGGGCTGAACCGCATACGTGATATTCAATCCCCATTGATGCCCGTCACCGAGCAGCAGCTCGTAATCGGCAATATCCTGCGGTGTTGATATAATCAACAGATCACGTATACCGGCGAGCATCAGGGTGCTGAGCGGATAATAAACCATCGGTTTATCGAAGACCGGTAATAGCTGTTTTGAAATGGCCTTGGTCACCGGATAAAGTCGTGTACCCGAGCCGCCGGCAAGCACAATACCTCTGCGTTGCGGCATGGGTTGCCGGGTATTATCTTCGCTGGTTTGTTTTATCGATAATATCACTTCGTTTATTCCGTTAAATCAGAGTCATGCGCTGCCTGCGTAATCAAAAAGCAGCACATGAGTGATGCCATGTTAAGTGAAATACGCATTGTACTATATTCGCGCAGCAAAACTTGAAGCCAGAATGAAGGCTTCTGACTTAAAATAATATGTCGCAATCTGAAATGTTAAATCAATCGCAGGTTTTTTCATGATTCCAGCACACGATTACCAGCGTCTTGCAAAAATGATGGCAGCCTGCAGGTATTCCTTTTTCTGGGCCTTGCTGACTATGGTGAGCATGGCGGCAACATTGGCCTTCCTGCCGCTACAGATTCAGCGCATCCTGCATGCTGCTTTGATTGAACGGGATGAATCACTGACACAAACGGCAATGCTTACCGTCATGGTGCTTGTCATTATTTACAGTGTTTCCGGTTATGTCGGGCAATACTGGATGAGAAAAGCGGACAATCAGTTCAGTATGCAATTGAACGGTGTATTGTTTGAAACACTGCTGCATTTGCCCGTACAACACTTGCAGTCTATCGATAGAGATCATGCGATTCAGGTCATGTTATCCGATATCAGGTCGCTATCCGGAGCTGGCATGCAAATGCTGACCGTGTTGATACGGGATACTTTTGCTGTTTTGGGGCTGGTTGCATGCCTTATTTATCTGAACAGGGAGATTGCAGTATTGGTCTGCATTCTGCTCCCTTTTGTTTTTCTGATGCTTCAGGTTATAACAAGCCCGCGCGAGCCGTGTTCTGATGTCCATACACAGCGCAGCATTGATGACGATGCCGGACTGGCAGGCCATCTGTGCCGCTGTCTTGGGAATATCCGGCATATTCAGTTATTCGGCGGACAGCAGCAGGAGCACCGGCAGCTCGGCAGGGTAGCGCAATCGATATTGAACGCTGATCATCAGCGCGATAACTATCAGGCGTTTGTTGCACTGCTCTGTCAGTTATTGATTGTTCTGATCGTCATGGCGATGACTTATTTGCTGATGCAACAGGTGATCGAAAACACGTTTACGATTGATCAGGCCGGTACTTTTATCGCCATTATGCTGCTGCTGGCGATGCCTATCAAGCGACTGGCCGGTGTTTCCCGGATGCTTGGGTCTATGCGGCGGCAACTGGAACAGATGGTTATGCTGTTCGATCTATCTGCAACTGCAACTGCAACTGCAACTGCAACTGCAACTGCAACTGCAACTGCAACGCAGAATGCTATCGGCTTAACTGAAGTGCGCGGAGAGTTGATTCTGGAGCAGGTGCATGTTCAGTGCAGCGAAAAGGCTGTTCACCGGTCGTACACAATCGATCTGACAGTCAAGGCGGGAGAAACGGTTGCTCTGGTTGATGAGCATGCGAAAACACGATCATTGCTCACGGATTTATTGTTGGGCTTCAGCCTGCCCGCAACCGGTCAAATCCTGCTTGACGGTCATTCCTACGCCGAAATCAGCGGTTGCGATTTACGTGCACAGTTAGCCGTTATTTCCAGCACGCCGATCATGCTGAGCGATCGCGTCGCCGGAAATATCGCGTATGGTGATACCGGGTGTGCGCATGAAGCGTGCATCACAAAAGCGGTTCAGGCAACCGGTGTTGCACGTTTTGTGCGCGAAATGCCGGAAGGTCTGCAAACACGAATCGATGAAAATAGTGCGAACCTGACGCGTAAGCAATGGCAACTGATCGCTATTACACGTGCCTTACTCAAAGATCCGTCTATTCTGATCATTGATGATCTTTGGCCCCGGAATGAACAGGAATCAGCAGATGATGTGTTCAAGGCGCTCGCGCGGGTAATGCGGGGCCGTACAACGATTCTGCTGTTGCCCGCTATGCCGGTTTATCGGGAAGGTATTGACCGGATTCTGCAGCTTGAGACAGGGAAGTTTGTCAGGTAAAGATTAATGCATGCCATCGCCATTCGGCGTGTACTCAGGCACCCAGCGCGCCAGTTCCCTGCGTGCTTCGGTATCGTTCAGCGCCTTGATGCTCTCAAAACGTGAAACCAGTGCTGTCAACCATTGCTCATTGACTTCAGGCGCCTGTGCGATACGCAATTTTGCGTGCGGTGTAGGCACGGTATTTTCATTCGCTGACAAAAGCTCTTCGTGTAGTTTTTCACCGGGGCGCAAACCGGTAAACACAATACGGATATCATCCTCGCCCAGACCGGACAAACGAATCAAATCACTGGCCAGTTCCGTGATTTTGACCGGATCGCCCATATCCATGACAAAAATTTCCCCGCCGTTTTTCAAGCCGCCCATCAGACCGGCTTGCAATACCAGCTGCGCAGCCTCGGGTATCGACATAAAGTAGCGCGTCATATCCGGGTGCGTAACGGTAATCGGTCCGCCGCTGGCGATTTGTTTGCGGAATTTGGGTATAACACTGCCCGCACTGCCCAGAACGTTGCCGAAACGCACCATGACAAAGCAGGTTCCGTGCCGCCGGTTAAGTGTTGATTGCTGCATGGCCTGACAGACCATTTCCGCGAGCCGTTTGCTGGCGCCCATAATATTAACGGGATTCACCGCTTTGTCGGTGGATACCAGAACGAATTTTTCCACATTGTAATGGATTGCGGTATCGGCCAAGGTATAAGTGCCCATGACGTTATTCAGTACGGCCTGCCAGGCATTTTCATGTTCCATCAACGGCACATGTTTATACGCAGCGGCATGAAATACGACGGATGGGCGATATTGCGCGAAAATCTGATGCAGGCGCGCATTATCCTTGATATCGCCGATTACAAACGACATGTTCGTGTCTGGAAAATTGGCCTGAAATTCCTCCTGAATACAATACAGTGCATATTCATTGAGCTCGAGCAAAACCAGGTATGCAGGCTGGAATGCGACAATCTGGCGGCATAGCTCGGCGCCAATGGAGCCGCCTGCGCCGGTAACCAGAATGGTTTTTCCGGTCAGTAAGCCATGCAGCCCTTCATCATCAAGGACAACCGGTTCCCGGCCGAGCAGGTCGTCGAGCTGGATTTCGCGAATCTGCGAGACGGTTGTTTTCCCGCTGATGAGGTCCTGGTATGACGGTATGATCATCGCTTTAACGCTCATTTCCGAGCACATTTCCAGAATGTGGCGATGTGCGCGGTGTGAAAGCGATGGCATTGCGATAATGACATGCCCTACATTTAACTTGTGAACCCAGTGTGGCAAATCATCGATCGGCCCTAAAACGCGCACGCCGTGCAGGCGCGTACCCAGCTTCCCGGGGGAATCATCGAGCATGCCCACGACATGCCAGTCCCGGCTGCCCGCCAGATCCTTGACCAGGTTCAGTGCGGTATTGCCAGCGCCAAGAATGAGAACCAGCTTGCCCTCATAATTTTTCAAACTGTATAGGCGGCGTTCTTTCCATGCACGGTATATCACACGGCTGCCGCCCATAATCATCAACAGCAGGATCGGGGCAAGTACATTGACTGAATACGGAACCACACCTAGGAGTGACAGTTTCCAGAAAACACTGGTGACCAGGGTTGTGCTCAACAGTACCGTAACGGTAATGCGCTTCAGATCGGGCAGGCTGGCATAGCGCCACAATCCGCGGTACAAACCGAGCCACAGGAAAAATACAGCCTGCGCCGGCAGAATCCATAACAGGATTTCTGACAATAATGCGAAAGGGACTTCAGAAATATTGAAATTAAAATAAAACAGGAAGGCAAATAGCCAGGATGCCGCCACAGCAACCAGATCATGGATAAATGCGATTACAGAACGCACGCCGTATTTGTTTCCAAACATGTTTTTTGACTTATATTCCGCCCGAATAAGTTTTTTTGCCCAGATCCGCCATCAACATTAATCCCAGATAAATGCCGCACCAAACGGTAATAGTGATCAATTGCATACGCATATCCTGAGTATTCATCCAAACCGCGCAGGCGCCGGCGGCAAGCATTAAACCATAACCGAGCAGTGCGGTATTTCGATGCCCCAGTCCGCTCTGCACCAATCGCTGGTAATAGTGTTCACGATGCGCCCGCCAGATTTTTTCACCGCGGCAGAAGCGTTTAATCAATGTAACCGAGGCATCGGTGATGAACGGTGAAAAGATCAGCAGTGGAACCCACAGGGACCATAATTCGTGGAGCCAGCCTAATATACCCATGACAGCCGCCACGTAGCCCAGCGGAATGGCACCTGAATCGCCAAGAAAAATGCGTGCGGGATAAAAATTGTGAGCAAGAAAACCGAGTGCTGCAGCAGCAACCGAAAGATTGATCACGGCAAAATCAACATTATTCGACAGATAAGCAGCCAGTCCATAATAGCCAAAACCGATCAGCGTCATACCGCCCGCCAATCCATCAGAACCGTCCATAAAATTATACAGATTCGTCATCCAGATGATTGCCAGTGTGAGGCATAATTGAATCTGCCAGTCGTGCAAGTCAACGGCTAAAAATGAAAAAGCAGCCGCAACCAGACCATGCACGAATAACCGGTACCTTACAGGCATTTTCCAGAGATCATCCGCGATCGAAATACCGATGAGCGCTGTTATACCCAGCCATAGGGAAACAGGCAGATCGATCGTAAAAAAAAACCATGACACCATTACGCCGAGCAGCAGACCCAGTCCGCCTATGCGTGGCACGGGTGTTTCATGCAAAGATCTTGAATTCGGATAATCCAATATCGCAGTGGTTTTCCACTGTACAAGCCATAAATTTGCAAAGTAGGATATTAATACTGCCAGTATAGGTGCCGCTACGGCGAGAGGAGAATCCAGAAACATCATGGTTGGATCGTTCCAGATCAATTATACAAATACCATTTCCCCATTCTTGATGGTGAATGGAAAAACGGCCCAAAAATGAAAACCGGTAAATTCCGGTGAGCGTAGTTACTTAGAACCTGTTCAAGATCTCGATCAAGCGTTGTAGTGCGCGGCAAAATTGAACGACGCAAGCAAAGCGCAGCGAACAGCTGTAAGGCTGGCCCGTAGGGCGAGGCGCTTGCGCCGAGTAAAAAGCGGAGCATACCTTGAAGTATGTGCGCATTTTGAGTTCGATTTTAACGCGGCAATACGCGCTTCAGTGAAATCTTGAACAGGTTCTTAGAAACGATCAGAGCATCGGGCGACTGGCATAACACTGATGCGCAGCGGATTCCGCGGCGCCACGGTTGAGTTTCATACCCATGTCGGACAATACTTTTTCGAGCGCATTCAGACACGTCACAACATTTTCTATTTTGCTCGAAGTACCCATTAAACCAAAGCGCCATACCTTTCCGGCAAAATCTCCCAATCCGGCACCGATTTCAAGGCTGTATTCATCAAGCAGTTTGGCGCGAACGGCTTTATCGTCGATGCCATCCGGGATATAAACTGAATTCAGCTGGGGCAGGCGGTATTTTTCATCAACCACATAGCGGATGCCCATGGTTTCCAGTCCCGCTTTAAAAGCTTCATGATTGCGCTGATGACGTGCCCATGAATGTTCCAGACCTTCTTCATAGATCATGACGAGGGATTCGTGCAAGGCATACAGCGAGTTGGTAGGCGCGGTATGATGATAAGTGCGTGCTGCCGAACCCCAATAACCCAGCAACAGATTGATATCCATGAACCAGCTGTGGACTTTGGTTTTGCGGTTTTTAACGAATTCCGTGACACGCTCGGAAAAACTGACCGGCGATAATCCAGGCGGACATGACAGGCATTTCTGACTGCCGGAATAAATCGCGTCGATACCCCATTCGTCTACTTTGATCGGGGAGCCAGCCAATGAGGTTACCGTATCGACGATTGTCATACAATCATGTTTGCGTGCGATTGCGCAAAGTGTTTCGGCATCGGATAGCACGCCGGTTGACGTTTCAGCATGAACAAAGGCCAGAATTTTTGCATCAGGATGTTGTTTGAGCGTGTCTTCCACTTTCTGCGGATCAACCGGTTCACCCCATTTGTCATCCACGACAACGGCAACGCCGCCGTGGCGTTCAACATTTTCGATCATGCGCGAACCGAACACGCCATTACGGCAAACGATGACTTTATCGCCGGGTTCGAGCATATTGACGAAGCACATTTCCATACCTACCGATCCGGGGCCGGAAACCGAGAAAGTCATTTTGTTCTTGGTCAGAAAGACGTATCTCAGTAGATCCTTGATTTCTTCCATCATTTCGGCAAAAACCGGATCAAGGTGACCCAGTGTCGGACGTGCCATGGCTGACAGCACCCGTGGGTGGGTATCCGATGGACCGGGTCCCATCAGAATACGTTGTGGTGGATAAAATGTGGTTAATTTTTTTTCGGGACGATAATGTTCAATAGCCATGAAAAATCCTAATGTTATTGTAAAGTTGAATGTGCCTGTAAATCTTTTTTTAATTCCTGGACATCTTATGTAGCTTATAAAGACAAGTGCGTAATTCTAGCAAGTGATTGGAAAATTTACTATAAACATGGCGGAATTCGGTCAATTTTATTACCGGGATTGTGCAAAAAAGCTTAAAAGCCATGTTGCGCGTTGAACCACGCCGGATACGCTGTGTCACAAACTTTGTTTCTGCCATTAGCCCCGACGAAGTATTGGTGGTGCTCAGATTGATTTATCAGGTAACATAGGCGGCTTGCCTGCTCCGGTGGCCGACCAAACAGATGATGCAGTACGTCCGTTTTTTTAATTCAAATTTATGCGCAACACCAAGTCTCTTGTCATTACGCTACTACTGATTGTCGCGATTTCGGTACATTGGTCTACGCGTGACAGTGGTGAAGAAAAAGCCAATCCTTATTTGACACGCACGCTTGATCGTGGTGATATCATTCGAACCATATCCGCCAACGGTACATTGATGCCGGTGGTGTTGGTTAATGTCGGTACGCAGATTTCCGGTACTGTCGCCCGATTGCATGCCGATTTTAACGACCAGGTGAAAATCGGACAGATTCTTGCCGAACTCGATCCCGCACTGTTGCAGGCGCAATTACAGCAATCCAGTGCCAACTTATTGAGCGCACAGACGCAATACAATATTACAAAGAGCAAGCTCGAACGCCACCACATGCTGTATGAAAAAGGATTCATTTCGGCAGAAGGGCTGGATGTCGTCACACAGGAACTGGATGCGGCGTATGCGCAACTCGCGGTTAGCCGGGCACAGGTCGAGCGGGATCGCGCCAATCTGAATTACAGTATTATCAAGTCACCGATTTCAGGTGTGGTCATTGCACGTGATGTTGATATCGGCCAGACCGTTGCGGCGAACTTCCAGACGCCCGTGCTGTTTCAGATTGCCAAGGATTTACGTGAAATGCAGATCAATATCAGTGTTTCCGAAGCGGATATCGGTTTGTTGCGCACCGACCAGCCGATTAGTTTTACCGTTGACGCTTACCAGAACCGCACATTTTTCGGCATCGTTAAACAGGTCCGGCTCAATCCGACAATTCAGGAAAATGTCGTTACCTATAATGTTGTTGCTATGGTCAACAATGATGAAGGCGCGCTTTTGCCCGGTATGACGGCGAATATTCATTTTGTCGTCGATCAGCGGCAAAATGTGCTGCGTGTGTCCAATGCGGCATTACGCTATCAGCCGGAGGACATTGAATCCGCCGGTTCAACGGGATCCCGGCCGTACAGCAGATCGGACGGCCAGACGACACTGTACCGGCTGGTTGACGGGAAGCGCGCAGCTGTCCCGGTGATCACGGGAATAACCGATGGCAATTTTACTGAAATCGTTACAGATGAATTAAGAGAAGGCGATATTGTCATTCTCCGCGAGAAAAGCAGTAAAAAAGAATCAACAGAACAATTCCGGTTCAGAATGTTTTGATGCGGCACATCATTTAAACAGCATGACGACAGAACTCATCCGGATACGGCAACTGAATAAAAGCTACAGTCTCTGCGATGCGGATGGCAATACCATTGAAACCCCGGTATTGCACAATATCAATCTGGACATTCAAAAAGGCGAATTTGTCGCCATCATGGGGCATTCCGGTTCAGGCAAATCCACTTTGATGAATATCCTGGGTTGTCTTGATACACCCACGCGTGGTGATTACTGGTTAGCCGGTCAGAATGTGGCTGCATTATCCAGCGACATGCTGGCGCGTATTCGCAATCGCTACATTGGTTTTGTTTTCCAGGGGTTTAACTTGTTGCGGCGCATGACTGCACTGGACAATGTCGCAACGCCTTTACTTTATGCCGGAGAAACGCGTTCCGAGAGCCGCGCGAAAGCACTGGAACAATTGCGCCATACCGGGTTGGAAAAATTCGCCATGCATCATCCCAACCAGTTGTCCGGTGGGCAGCAGCAACGTGTTGCAATCAGCCGCGCACTCATCAATCAACCACCGCTGATTCTCGCGGATGAACCCACCGGCAATCTGGATACGCAAACCAGTGAAGAAATTATGACACTGTTTGGACGATTGAATCGCGAGCAGGGGATGACGATTGTGCTCGTCACGCATGAGGATGATATTGCCGCGTATGCGCACCGGTTAATCCGCATTAAAGACGGTCGTATCGTATACGATGGAGACCGGGCGCTTGAGAACGAAGCGGGCAAGGTTATATGATGCGACGGTTAACAACTGCCCTGATTCTCTGTAGTGTATCAGCCCTATGAATTTCACCATCATTCTGGGAGAGGCGCTGCGCGCTTTGCGCATGAACCGGTTGCGCACCGGTCTGACCATGCTTGGCATGGTCATCGGTGTCGCGGCAGTGGTGCTCATGCTTTCCATCGGTCAAGGTGCACAAACCAAGATCAATCAATCGATTGAAACAATGGGCAGCAATCTGTTTATCGTACTGCCGGGGGCGGTATCCTCGCGGGGATTGAACTTTGGCAGCGGTAGTGTAAGGACGCTGACGATCAATGATTCGATTGCTATCGCCGAATTACCCTCAATCAAGGCTACAAGTCCCGTCATCAGTGGAACAGCGCAACTGAATTACGGCGCAAAAAACTGGAGTGTCATGGTCATGGGCACTACACCGGACTACTTTCCAGTGGGAAATTGGGAAATAGAGGAAGGCACTATTTTCTCCGAGTCTGATGTGCGGTCGGGTGCCCGTGTTGCGGTACTCGGTGCGGTCACTGCTGAAAAATTGTTTGAATCCGCCAACCCGGTCGGCGAGATTATTCGTATTACCAATCGCCCTTTTCTGGTCGTCGGTGTGCTTGCCACCAAAGGGCAGAGCCTGAGCGGACGGGATCAGGATGATAGTGTCCTGATTCCAATCACGACAAGCGAGAGACAGATTACCGGCAATCAGTTTCCCGGTTCCATCCGTTATATGATGGTGCAGGGTGAGTCCGCGGATATCATGGAAGAAGCTGAAATAGATATTACGCAATTACTACGTCAGCGCCATCGCATTTCCGATGGGATGGAAAATGATTTTACCGTGCGCAACCTCACGGCTATCGCAGACGTTGCCACCGGCACTGCCAGAATTATGTCTATCGTATTGGGTGCGATTGCATCGATTTCATTGCTGGTTGGCGGTATCGGCATTATGAATATCATGCTGGTGTCGGTTACCGAGCGTACGCGTGAAATCGGTATCCGTATGGCCATTGGCGCCAATCGGCGCGCTATTCTGCTGCAATTTCTGCTGGAAGCCATGATGATCTGCTTCATGGGCGGCATGATTGGCGTATTGCTCGGTATTGGCGGCGCATGGCTGGTCAGCAAGCTGGTAGGCATGCTGGTTGTCATCACGCTGGGTATGATTTTACTGGCCTTTGCTTTTGCATCCGGCGTCGGCATTTTCTTCGGTTTTTATCCCGCCCGGAAAGCCGCGTCCCTTAAACCTGTTGATGCGCTGCGCTATGAATGATTGCTGGAATTGCGCCTGTTACTTCACTATGTTTTATCTGAAATGATACGGGATGGTTTTTAAGAACCTGTTCAAGATATCAATCAGGGCGTGCAGTGCAAGACAAAATTGAACGACGCAAGCAAAGCGCAGCGAACAGCCGTAAGGCTGGCCCGTAGGGCGAGGCGCTTGCGCCGAGTAAAAAGCGGAGCATACTTTGAAGTATGTGAGCATTTTGAATTCGATTTTAACGCCGCAATGTGCCCTTCAGTGAGATCTTGAACAGGTTCCCAAGGAAAAATACAATGGATATTGATGATAGCAATGACAACCGTGGGTATTCCACATCCGAGCTTCTGGAAAATATGGTGGTTATGTACCGCAGCGATACGCTATCAGTGGGTGAAATAAAAAATGCATTACATGAGCGTGGTTTCGGTGTTTTGCTGGCCATTTCCGCATTACCGATGTGTCTGCCAGTGCCTGTACCGCCGGGTTACACAACCCTGTTTTCCATTCCGCTTTTCATTTTTTCGATACAAATGATTATGGGTATGCAGGTGCCGTGGTTGCCTGCCTGGATCGAAAAAAAGGAAATCAAACGCACCAGTCTCGAAAAACTGGTGATCAAGGCCAGTCCATGGCTCAAGAAAATTGAGAAACGTCTGCAGCCGCGTCTGACCTATATCAGCATACATACCTGGGAAAGAATTATCGGCATTTTTGCTTTTGTATTTTCGATATCGATAGCGCTGCCCATTCCTTTGACCAATTTTCCGCCCGGCTGGGGTATTCTGATCATGTCACTGGGACTGTTAAGTAAAGATGGTGTTACGATTCTGGTCGGTATGGTCGTCGGCACGATAGGTATCGGTATTACCATCATTATTCTGGCGCTATTGTGGCTGGGGATGTCGATGCCGTCGTTTTACGGTTGATGTTTCCGGTTAGCATCATGAAATCAGTGGCCGTATCTAAGAACCTGTTCAAGATTTCGATCAAGGGATGCAGTGCAAGGCAAAATTGAACGACGCAAGCAAAGCGCAGCGAACAGCCATAAAGCTGGCCCGTAGGGCGAAGCGCCTGTGCCGAGTAAAAAGCGGAGCATACTTGTAGTAGTGAGCATTTTGAGTTCGATTCTGAGTTCAATTTTGTCGCAGCACTGCGCCCTTCAGTGAGATCCTGAACGGATTTCCTGATCGAGTTGTTCTAAGGCGCGCAGTGGATCCTGCGCCTGTGTAATCGGTCTGCCGATGACCAGATAATCTGATCCGTTTTTTATCGCTGCCGCTGGTGTGGCAATTCGTTTCTGATCGTCATCGTTATTTTCCTGCGGGCGAATGCCCGGTGTCACCAGATGAAAATCCGGTCCGATCATCTGCCTCAGCTGCCGGGCTTCAAGTGCCGAGCATACAACGCCGTCAAGTCCACACGCACGGGTTAATGCCGCCAGGCGCAGAACAATCTGTTCGGGGCTGCCCTGCAGGCCGATATCGTTCAGATCGTCCTGGTCCATGCTGGTCAGCAGTGTCACTGCGATCAGTTTGACCGTTCCCGGCGCAATCGCTTCGCGTGCAGCGGACAACATTTTCCGGCCGCCCAGCGCATGGACATTGATCATCCACACACCCATGTTTGCTGCAGCTTTACAGGCATTTGCGACCGTATTCGGAATGTCGTGATACTTGAGGTCGAGGAAGATGTCAAAGCCGTCGCGTGTCAGTTTCTCAATCAGACCGGGGCCTGCGGCAGTAAACAGTTCTTTCCCGACCTTGAGCCGGCATAAATCCGGATCCAGCCGGGATGCCAGATTCAGTGCCAGCTCAGCCGAATTGAAATCCAATGCAACAATAATACGGGGTTCACTCATCGTTTGATCCGAAAATAGGGGGTTGAATACATCTGGATTACAGCTTTATTTTTTGTCATCCGACCTTGAACAGGTTCTTAGCGTATCCTGCATTCAGGTTGCCACCAGAACCCGGATAGCATCGAGCCGGAAATGTGCTGCATCCAATGCCTGGGTTATCTTCTGCAACTGTTTCTCAAAAAAAAGAATCTCTTCCGTTCGCACGTTGGGATTGACCCTACTTAACGCCTTGAGCCGTTCTATTTCAGCAATCAGCATTTCTTTTGCCTGGCGTCCGGTTTGTGCGGTCAAATCGGGCATCTGCTGTTGGGCAAGCCCCTCGCTCGCCGTGATCATTTCCTTGATGGTCGCCTGTTTCAGTATAACAACCTGGCGGGCGATATCAGGCGATACCGTAGTCAGGCATCGATTGATAGCCTGGTGATCCAATGCGGCATAGCCGGAATCGCCGTGTTCGTCGATCAGTGTGCGAATCATCGCGGGTGGCAGGTTGCGCTTGCCGGCAACGGTTATCAGTGCGGTATCCAGGATGAAAATACATTCCAGATATAATGTGCCAGGTTGTGCGGCGCGATGCGAAAAACGCGCGACGGACGTATTGCCGGATTCACTGTGGATGACACGGTCCATGGCATGGATGACCATGGGGTGTTCCCAGGTGATAAACTGCATGTCTTCATTGGCCAGCGCGGTATTTCGATTGTAGGTGATGACCGTGCCTTCATCGTCCAGACCGGGAAAGGCGGAAGTCATGTGTTCACTGGGTTCAATGCGGTAACAGTCGGCGCGGTGCGCTTCGATATGCACACCAAAGCAGTCGAAAGCGATATCCATGTAGTGTTGTAATGCCGGATCGGAATCATGCGCGCATGCGGTGCGGTACAACTGCCCGGCGATGTGCGGTCTGAACGAATTATATTCCAGCAGTCTGTCACGTCCCCGGTCGAGTGCTTCATCCAGCAGTTGTCTGGTTTTTTGCGTATGATCGATTAATTCGTAAAAAGCTGTCGAATCGAGGTTGCGCTGATGCAATGCAGCCACAAGGTCCTGTTCGGTTTGCTGATAGACCATTTGGCCTGCGGGACAGGTTCTCTCCAGCGCATTGAGTCCATCGTGATACCAGTGCAGCATGACAGCCTGCGCACTGTTTTGCAGATACGGGACATAAATCCTGATGGTTTCTGTCTGACCGATGCGGTCCAAACGGCCGATACGCTGTTCCAGAAGGTCCGGGTTGAACGGCAGGTCGAATAAAACCAGATGATGCGCAAATTGAAAATTGCGGCCTTCGCTCCCGATTTCGGAACAAATCAACATCTGGCTGCCGGTCTCGCGATCGGCAAAGAAAGCTGCGGCACGGTCACGTTCCAGTAAACTCATTTGTTCGTGGAATACCGGGAAATGTTTTCCCGTACGCATTTTGAGCGCATACGCGATATCACATGCAGTGAGTGCGCTGGCTGTAATCACCAGAATCTTTTCCGGTCTGAGCCGGAGCAGGGTTTGATGCAGCCAGTCGATGCGCGGGTCGAATGCTGTCCACTCCGGCGCGTCTGTTTCATCATCGCCTGCCTGATAGAGCAATTCCGGGTAGAGCAGTAATTGCGGTTGCGAAAGCCGTTCAGATTCGAGAGCATGCAATATGGCATCATAATGTGCGGGTAACGGCAGTGGTTCGGTGAGCAGTGTTCTGCCCGGAAAACCTTTTACTGCGGTGCGTGTGTTGCGGAACAACAGGCGTCCGGTACCGTGCCGGTCGAGCAGCGATGCAGCAAGTGATTGTCTTATCCGCTCTTTTTTTTCATTTCCGCATTCCGTTTTATCCAGTTCAGCGAGTAAGGGCAGCATTTCCGCAGTATCCGCAAACGATAACATGGTTTTCCGGATGTTTTTCGTCAATGCCTGTGCGGTGAGCAGTGCTTCTACGGCGTCGGCGATAGGTTCATACGTCTGTTCTTCCGCCAGAAAGCGCTGATAATCGTCAAATCGATCCGGATCCAGCAATCGCAGACGTGCGAAATGGCCGGTTTTTCCCAGTTGCTCGGGCGTGGCCGTCAATAGCAGTACGCCACTGATGCGCGCTGCCAGTTCCGCGACAATCTGGTATGCCTGACTCGGCGTTTCTTCTGACCACTCCAGATGGTGCGCCTCGTCAACCACCAGCAGATCCCATTCACCCTCCAGTGCAGCCTGATAGTGTCCGGGGGTTTTACACAGGAAATCCAGGCTGCATAAAACCAGTTGTTCGCTATGAAACGGATTGTCATGCGGATTGGTTTCTTCCATCGCGGTGCAACGTTCTTCGTCAAAGATGCTGAAGTGCAGATTGAAGCGCCGCAGCATTTCCACCAGCCATTGATGAATCAGCGTTTCAGGAACGACGATGAGTATGCGTCCGGCGCGCTCGGTCAGCAGTTGCTGGTGCAGAATCAGGCCGGCTTCGATGGTCTTGCCCAGTCCTACTTCATCGGCGAGCAATACGCGTGGCGCATAACGCCGCCCCACTTCATGGGCGATATAGAGCTGATGCGGGATGAGGCTGGTGCGCGCGCCGAGCAGGCCGAACAATGGTGTTTTACCCAGCCGGTTAATGCATTCCCAGGTCTGGCAGCGCATCCGGAACCATTTGTCAGCGTCGATATGCTGATTAAATAAGCGATCCGTGGGCCGGTTGAATTGGATATGGTGCGCCAGCTGATTTTCCGGCAGCGTCAGCGGATTACCGTGTTCATCAATACCGGTATAGATCAGCAGTCCGCCTTCATCATGCACGGATGTGATCTGTAGCGTAACATCCTGCTGACTGGAAATGCTGTCGCCGATGTTGAAAACAACACGCGTCAGCGGTGCGGATTGGCGCGAATAGGAACGGGTTTCGTCGGCAGCAGCAAATGTAATACTGATAATGCGTTCTTCCACCGAATGCACTGTACCTAAACCTAACTGTAAATCAAAATCGCAAATCCAGCGCTGACCGGGTTTGAAATCACTCATGCCAATGACTTTTGAAAAACGCTATAGGTTACACGAAAAGCGCAAACAGTTCCGCTGCAAATTGATTATCGAAACGCTGATCTTTGCGTGAGTCCGCAATTAGCTGCGGTGCGGTTTTTTGGCAAGTTTGCGTTGCAGAGTGCGGCGATGCATGTTCAGAATTCTGGCGGTTACGGAGATGTTGTTGTCATTCTCGGTCAGAATGCGCTGAATATATTCCCATTCCAGTCGCCCGACGGACAAGGGGTTGGCGCTGATCGGCGTATCGGCATCGCCGCTGGTACGTTCAAACGCCGCCATGATTTCATTCGCATCCACCGGCTTGGCCAGGTAGTGTGTGGCACCGAGTTTAATGGCTTCCACTGCCGTTGCAATGCTGGCGTAACCGGTGAGCATGACGATGCGTGTGCCCGGGTCCAATATCTTGAGTTTTTCGACCAGTACCAGTCCGGATTCGCTGGCCAGTTTGAGATCAACGATGGCATATTCCGGTGTGGCCGCTTCGGCCTTTGTCAGCGCGTCTTCAATCGTGTGCGTGATTTCCACGCTGAAGCCGCGTTTGGTCATAGCCTTGGCCAGAACGTCACAAAAGATCGTGTCGTCGTCAATGATCAGCAGCGTAGGTTGTTCGGAAATATCCTCAGTGGTGTCATGGATAGCGGGTATGTCGCTGTATCCGGATTCCGGCATCGTATTTATCCTATCAAAGGTACCGTCACTTGGGTGCAGGCACCGCGATTCTCGAGATTAAACAAGTGCACTGTACCTCCCAGGCGCTCAATATTGGCGTTGGCCAGAAACAGGCCGATGCCGAATCCCTGGTCGGGCGCTTTGCTCGTGAAAAAAGCCTCTCCGGCGCGTTGTGCGGCTTCAGCGGTCAGTCCTTCGCCATCATCGATAATTTCAAGATGCAGGTTGTGTTTGTCCCAGTGGCTGCTGATTTCAACGCATTGTGAGGATGCATCCGCGGCGTTATTCAACAGATTCAGTATGGATTGGCTGAGCAACTGGCTGTCCATAATTTTGGGTGTGGGACGCGGACCGTCGATGACATAGCTGAATTTGACGGAAGGCCGTATCAGCTTCCATTTTTCCAGTACTGAGTTCATGAATTCGTCTACAGGTAACTGGCTGACGCCTTCAACCCGGGTCTGCCCGGCCTTGGCCAGCAATTGCGTCAGCGTTTGTTTGCAGTGTGCGATCTGATCACGCAGAATCTGTATATTGTTCTGAAATTCAGTGTCTTGCGGATATTCTTTTTGTAACTCACCGGTGATAACAGCCATCGTGGATAACGGCGTGCCCAGTTCATGCGCGGCGCCGGCTGCGAGCGTGCCCAGTGCGATAATCTGTTCATTCCGCAACGCCTGTTCGCGTGCCAGCGCCAGATCACGATCGCGCTCGCGAATAGAAATGCTCATTTTGACCACATACCAGGCGATGATGACTGTGCTGAGCACGAAAGTCAGCCACATGCCGGATACATGCAAACCGAATTCGACCAGATGCTTGTCATGGTCATGTGGCAGCGGAATATAATTGAACAGCAGAATGGTATAGCACCCGATCGTGATAACGGACAATGCCCAGGTATAGCGCCAAGGCAAAGTGGCGGCCGCAATGGTGATCGGCAGCAGGTACAGCGAAATGAACGGATTGGTGGAACCGCCGCTGAAATACAGCAATGCACTGAGCGCAAATACATCGATGAGTAATTGCGCAAAAAACTCGATATTCGATACCGGCCATTTCCGGTGCAGGCGTATCCAGGTCAGCAGATTTAATAGCGTCAGCAGAACAACGATAACGATCATTTCAGTCCACGGAATATCCAGCGCAATGATGCTGTGCACAAGCATGAATGTCAGGCATTGTGCGAGGATAGCGATATTTCTGAGCATGAACAGGCGTTGCAGATTTTTACTGAGTGGCGCTTGGCTGATGCTATTGAACATATTCGGATGTTTAAAACGATGATGGTTCTTTCGAAATACAGGCATTACCTTAGCCTAAAACGGGAACAATAACGATGCGACATTTTGTCGCAGCCGTACTAACCGAATCATGGCAACAGACCTTTTTTTCGGTTAGAATTCGCTTTCGGTTTTGTTTGTGCCGAATGAGCAGGCTGTTGAAATGGATGAGGTATCTGGCAACAGATAACAGCCTGGCGCGATGAATGCGTTTTTCGCCTTCCTGGAATAAAGCATAGCTTACTGATAATTTATATGATCCTAATTTTAGTTCCCAATACCCGGTCAGACAGTCC
The DNA here is from genome assembly GCA_964612715.1 of uncultured Nitrosomonas sp. GTDB lineage: Bacteria > Pseudomonadota > Gammaproteobacteria > Burkholderiales > Nitrosomonadaceae > Nitrosomonas. Next base: position 28,613 of record CAZTCY010000008.1, read on the forward strand.
GGAATATAAGCAGCTATTGGCACACCTGGCCAATTTGCCCGGCATTTCCACGCGCGTGCATACCGAGGTTGGTGCAGAACAGACTTTAACCGAATTGTATCTGATCGGGAACACGAAGGCATTGTCTATTGACGACATTAAAAATCTCCCCTGTATCGATCGTGTTGTGCGGGTTTCCGAGGAATACCGCATTCTGGGGCGCCATCAGAATGACGAACGTTCAACCAGTTTTACGTATAACGATGTTGTTTTCGGGCAGGATACATTAAATGTGTTTGCCGGCTTATGCGCGGTTGATACGCTGGAGCATGTCGAAACCATGATGAAGGCGTTGCAGGAAAATGGACAGGTTTGCACCCGTATGGGCGCATATAAACCACGGACCAGCCCTTATTCGTTCCAGGGTCATGGCAAGTCTTGTTTGCCTTACGTTTTTGATCTGGCGGGCAGGTATGGCATTAGAGTCATAGCGATGGAAATAACGCACGAAGCGCATCTGGATGAAATCCGCACCGCATTGCATCAAACCGGAAATGCGACGGGCATCATGTTGCAAATCGGCACCCGTAATACACAGAACTTTGAGTTATTGAAAATTGTTGGCCGTCAGCAGGATTTTCCTGTACTGATTAAGCGCGGGTTCGGCATCACACTCGATGAATCATTGAATGCCGCTGAGTATCTTGCTTCCGAAGGCAATCGCAAAGTCGTTTTCGGTTTACGTGGCATGAAAACCAATATGGCCGATCCTCATCGCAATTTTGTCGATTTTGCGCATGTTCCCGTGGTCAAGCGATTAACGCGCATGCCTGTCTGTATTGATCCATCGCATTCTGTCGGGACACGGGCCGCGTCACCCGACGGTATTCTGGATGTCATGCATGTGACCGCACAGGGCATCATAGCGGGTGCCAATATGGTTCTGGTTGATTTCCATCCGGCACCCAACAAAGCGTTGGTTGATGGACCCCAAGCGCTATTGCTTAAAGAATTGCCGCTTTTTCTGGAAGATATTCAGATTGCGCGCGAGGCCTATCTGAAACGCGCTGAGCTGGCGCAACGTTATCAGAGTTGAATAATCGCAAGTTTTTGTTGTCTCATAAGCATTTGTGGAGAAAATAAATGGTTAAGGTATTGCTTTCAAATCCCAGGGGGTTTTGCGCTGGCGTTGATCGTGCTATTGGGATTGTCGAGCGTGCACTTTCGATGCATGGCGCACCGATTTATGTACGTCACGAGGTAGTGCATAATCGTTTTGTGGTCGAGGATCTGGAAAGAAAGGGTGCTGTTTTTGTTGAGAGTCTCGATGAAGTACCCAAAGACAGTATCCTGATATTCAGCGCGCACGGTGTTTCGCATGCGGTACGCCGTGAAGCGGCCGAACGTAAACTCAAGGTATTTGATGCCACTTGCCCATTGGTGACGAAAGTACACGTCGAGGTTGCGAAAATGCGCAAGGAAGGCAAGGAAATTATCATGATTGGTCATCAAGGCCACCCGGAAGTTGAGGGTACGATGGGTCAGGTTGATGACAGTAATAATGGCATGTATCTTGTCGAAAACGAAGAAGACGTTTACAAACTGCAAGTCAAAGACGAATCCAATCTGGCGTATGTAACTCAGACAACGCTATCCGTTGACGATGCGGCGCGTATCGTTGATGCTTTGAAAGCACGCTTCCCGAAGATCACCGGTCCTAAAAAAGATGATATTTGCTATGCGACGCAGAATCGACAGGACGCTGTCAAGAAAATGGTAAAACAATGTGATCTGGCGATCGTGGTGGGTTCGCCGAACAGTTCGAATTCAAACCGTTTATGCGAAGTTGCGCGTAATGCCAACATTGAGGCATACATGGTCGATAATGCTGAGCAATTAAAAGAAGAATGGTTTGTCGGCAAGCGTCAAGTCGGTATTACAGCGGGTGCATCGGCGCCTGAAATTCTGGTGCAGCAGGTTCTGTCCCGGATTAAGCAAATCGGTGTGCGGCAGACCGGTGAAGAAGTGACCATTGAGGAACTCGGCGGCGTCATTGAGTCGGTGGTTTTCCCGATGCCTAAAGGTATCGAATAGGTATCAAATAGGCATCGAATAAAAATTTATCCAGAAAAAAGCGCAATCAATTTACAGTACTGTATGCGTGGACGATGAATCGCATTGCGACCATCCCGATTGATAGGGACTGACATCAAGCCGCTGCATTGAACCGGTGATTTCATTGACAAGAATCTCGGCGCTTGCGGGTGCCATGGTCACGCCATAACGAAAGTGGCCGCTATTCAAATAAAGATTGATCAACTCAGGATGCCGACCTATGGTCGGTATATTCAGCGGAGAGCCCGGGCGTAACCCGGACCATTGCCGGATAACAGGCATATCGCGTAAGTGCGGCAGAATGGATTGCGTTTGTTCCAGTAATCGTTGCCGAACCGATGCTGTAGTCCGTTTATTGAAACCGGTATTCTCCAGTGTGCTGCCAAGCAACAAGTGACCATCCTTTCGCGGTATAAGATAGAGATACTCTTTGACAAAAATAGTCGACAGCGGTGGCGCATCAAATTTGAATAACAGCATTTGTCCTTTGACAGGTTGAATTTTCAAGTTCATTGCGTGTTTGCCGAGCGCCAGTCGACTCCATGCGCCTGCTGCAATGATATAGTGGTCTGCTTCAAATACACCGCACGATGATTGTACGGATAGAATTTTGTTCTTCTGGACATTCCAGTCGTGTACGCAGCAGTTTTCAACGATTTCCCCTCCGAGCTGGATTACGCGCCGATGTAGTGCTTGCAATAATCTGGGATTACGAATTTGCGCAATGTCGGGGAGGATAACCGTTTCTACTTCACTTGGGTTGTTGTTGATAGTGTTCTGATTTCCGGCAACCGGAAAAGGTATGGACAGCGTTTGCTGTTGTATATTGACCTCATGTGTTGTACACCAGGCTGTGGCATTCGTCATGTCAAAAGGCGGTAATATGCACATACCGCATTGATGATACTCCGGGTCAATACCTGTTGTTTTGTGCAGTGCGGCAGCCCAGTCAGGAAATAGAGCGGCGCTATAATGGGTCAACCGTGTTACGGCATCGGTATAATCCCAGGGGTAGATCGGCGAGAGAATGCCGCCGCCCGCCCAGGAAGATTCCATGCCTGTCCGGCCGCGTTCAAGAATGCTGACTTTGGCGCCGCTTTCGAGCAGTTTCAGTGCGGTAGCCAAACCAATCACACCTGCACCCACAATTACGGCATCCTGTTTTAGGGTTGCCAAAGATTTCATACAGTAAATATTGAGGTAAGTCGGATTGCAAGAATATCCAATTTTGCCCGGCAGGCAGTAAAAGTCATTTTTGCCGTTCTGGAAAAGCGAGCGCGAACATCTTTACCGGCTGGAAAACGATGCGCTTGTCAATAACGTAACAAAGAACAGCGCAGCCGCTGTTCTTTTTTTTCTTAGAACCTGTTCAAGATCTCGATCAAGGGATGCAGTGTAAGGCAAAATTGAACGAAAAAGCGGAGCATACTTCAAGTATGTGAGCATTTTAAGTTCGATTTTAACGCTGCAATGCGCCCTTCAGTGAGATCTTGAACAGGTTCTTAGAACTGGTTGTCGTGGATATAAGGCTGAGACCACAGAATAACTTGCATCAGCACAGATTTGCGCCAGGCATCCTGCATTTTATCGACATCTTCGCTTGAATGGCCATCTTTTTCCAGGAATGGGCGCAGCGTAGTGGTGATAGGTACCTGAAGCGCAAGGATATAGCGTAAATTGATGATCGGTACAGAATCGACGCCATCGGTTTTATTCTTTTTGATGCTGTTATGACGTAATCCGATTTCATATTGATAGTTGAGCCAGTCCTGATCGTAATTGGCATTGGCGGTATCCAGGATCCATTGCCCAAAACGCTTGCGTACGGCCCCAAGATAATCCATATTGGGTTGACCATCTGAAGCTTTTGTAAAGTAGTGTAGTAAAAATGGTGTTGAGCCGACAAAACCGTACCAGACATCAAGAATTTCCTCAATTTGTCCTTTCAGAATATCGTGAGACATTCTCAAGTAACGTACATCATCGTCGCCAAACAGCGTAGCCTGTTGAAGTTTTGCAAAATCATCCACGGAAATAGGCGATGTTGCGACTTCGGCAGTACCATAGGTATATCCAGGGATATGAGCAGTCATTGAAATTTCCTTTTGAGTTACGATTGATTTGAACATGCTGATATAGTGGCTGACATAAAAAATCATTATGTTGCCTGTGTAGCATGGAATTAAGCAGGAAATTCCGGATCACGGGATTCCGCTACCGGAATTTTTGCTGAGCGCGATTTTACCGCATTGATTCAGGAATGCGTATGGTTTTATGGGTATTTCACAGTCAAAGCCAATTGACCGTACTGTTTTATGCCGACCCGAAATTCAAGTCTGCTATTAGAGTCATATCCTGTTTCTTTTGCTGTACGGCAGTACGCAGCTTATTCATCAGCGTACTCAACTGGAGGTTAAAACTGTCTGCGGCGATAGCCCGGTTCCATTCGTCGCCGTCAGGATCCATTTCGTCAAGATTTCTCCAGAAAAAGAGACAAAAATCCTGAAAAGGAACAGGTTGCGCCGCGATTAAATCGGCTTTGTTTTTTTGACTGATCCAGGGTTGTCTTCTTTTGATCAGGCCTTCAGCGCCTTGAAGAACAGTAACAGTCAAAAAATTATACAAATCCGCAGTACAGCGAATTTTTTCAAACTCCGGCAGAATGTGTCCATTCCTGTTCCTGACAATCAGTTGTTGCAGCGCCTCAGTAGAAACCTTCAAACTGACACCTGTGTGCAGGGTATAAATTTTATCAAGCGTCATGGGAAATTGAGATTGAATCAATAAATAACAGCCAATTAGATTTCCGGTTCTCTGCAAGGTTCATTTATCCATGCTTGTTTTCCGTATTGGCCATTTTTTTAGCAAAATGCGTTTTTCTTTTATTGTGTCACCAGGCAAGTTATTGAACGATTACTTTTGCAAATTTCCGCTTACCGACTTGCACGACAACCGCCGTACCGCGGGGTATTTTCAGGGTTTTATCTTCGACCTTTTCCCCGTTCAGTTTTACTGCGCCCTGATCCATCATGCGTTGTGCTTCGCTGGTGCTCGCGGTTAATCCAGCCTGCTTTAAAAGTTGTGTCAGAAAGACATCATCATCTGTAATGTGTAAAGTTTTTTCAGGTATGTCTTCTGGGAGTGATCCGCGCTTGAAGCGTGTTTCGAAATCGATCAGCGCGACTTCGGCTTCTTTGCGGTTATGGAAGCGTGTCACTATTTCCTGAGCAAAAAGGACTTTGATATCTCTCGGATTGCGACCCTCGTTGACTTCCTGGCGCCATTTGCGAATGGTTTCAATGGATTCAAAAGACAGCAGATCAATATAACGCCACATTAATTGATCGGATACGGACATCAGTTTGCCGAAAATTTCCTTGGGATTTTCGGTAATGCCGACATAATTATTCAGTGATTTGGACATTTTATTGACACCATCGAGTCCTTCCAAAAGCGGCATTGTGAGTATGCATTGCTGGGGCTGTTCAAAATGCCGTTGTAATTCACGTCCCATCAGAAGATTAAATTTCTGATCGGTGCCACCCAGTTCGAGATCTGCTTTTAACGCAACTGAATCATAGCCTTGCACTAATGGATATAAAAATTCATGTATCGCAATGGGTTGGTTGTTTCGGTAGCGCTTTTCAAAATCATCGCGTTCAAGCATGCGGGCGACAGTATAAGTTGCAGCCAGCCGGATGAGGTCCGCCGCATTGAATTGATTCATCCAGGTTGAATTGAATACAATCTCGGTTTTTTCAGGATGCAGAATTTTAAAAACCTGTGCTGTATAGGATTTCGCATTTTCAGCCACTTGTTCGCGTGTCAACGGGGGACGCGTTGCGTTTTTACCGCTCGGATCGCCAATCATGCCGGTAAAATCACCGATCAGAAACAAAATATGGTGTCCCAGATCCTGTAGTTGCCGCATTTTGTTGAGCAATACAGCGTGCCCCAGATGCAAATCAGGTGCAGTGGGATCGAACCCCGCTTTGATCCGTAATGGTTTTCCTGAATCCAGTTTGGTTTTCAGTTCCTTTTCGATTAATAGTTCATGACTACCATATTTTATGATTTCTAAATGGTGGCTAATTGATATGTTCACAATAAATAAGTCTTAAAAATCATTCATCGGGACTAACCCGTCCGGAAAAATCCAATTACACGATCACGCTGTTTTGAATTGTACTTTAGTACATCACTCGCAATTTTTCATGTTAGAATCGCTTAATTTTTTTGTAGCATGACATGAATTAGATAAAGCAAAGGGGGGATTATCCTATATGCAATTTATGCCAATACGCAGCAAATCAAGAATTTTAGCTCAAAAATCATCTCGATTGACCAAAAAAAAGCTACGCTGGTTAATTGTATTATCAACCATACCTTTATTTGGTTTTGTTACTGCGTTTGGTATAGCGCCCAGTTCGACATCTTATCAGGATGTTCCGATTGAAGAAGTCGTACGGGATTTGTATCTCCCTGACGTTCTGCCTGAGCTTGAATCCGGCTCCGATCAGCCGTTCTGGCAACAGGAAAATATTCGCCGCGGTGATACCGTTTCAGCAATTCTCGACCGGTTGAATGTCAATCCGCAGGACAAAGTAGAATTCATGCGCGCCGCACGGAATAGCCGTGCAATGCGTCAACTGGTTCCGGGTAAAACGATACAGGCACAGACAACAACGGACGGTGAATTAATAACGCTGCGCTATTTCTTTGGCCATGAGGAATTATTCCTGATGGAAAAAACGGACGATGGTTTCAAAATGTCCGAGCAGAAAATTGAACTTGAGTCCCAGATTCAAATGAAATCCGGTGTCGTGAGCAGTTCGTTGTTTGCAGCGACGGACAGCGCGGGTATCCCGAATACCGTCACGCTGCAGATGATTGAGATTTTGGCTTCTGATATCGATTTCCATCGGGATTTGCATAAAGGGGATCGTTTCATTGTTGTTTATGAAACACTGATCAATAACAACGGGGAGCATGCCAAAGTCGGCAAAGTTCTGGCTGTAGAGTTTGTCAATAAAGATAAAACGTATCAGGCTGTTTATTTCCAGTCGTCCAATGGAGATTTCGGTTACTACACGCCTGAGGGCAAAAGTCTACGCAAGGCTTTTCTTATGGCCCCGCTAGATTTTTCGCGGATCAGTTCCGGTTTCTCACATGCCCGTTTTCATCCGGTGCTCAAGGAATGGCGTGCCCACAGAGGCATAGATTACGCTGCACCAACCGGAACGCCTGTCAAAGCAACGGCTAATGGAACGGTGAGCTTTTCCGGTACCCAGCGAGGGTATGGCAAACTGATTGTTCTTAAACACAGCGGCCCTTATGAGACAGCCTATGGTCATTTATCCCGATTTGCCAAGGGGCTGGCAAATGGTTCGCGTGTCAAACAAGGTGACATCATCGGTTATGTAGGCATGACGGGGATGGCAACCGGGCCGCATCTGCATTATGAATTAAGAGTCGGTGGCGTGCAGCGCGATCCTGCAAAAGTGGCTCTTCCTACTGCATCACCTATCGCCAAGAAGGATAAATTGGCTTTTCAGAGCGAAGCGGAATCGTTGATCGCGCGGTTGGAAATTATGCGGAATATTCATTTCGCTGCGCTGGATTAGTTTTCTAAAAGAACCGGTCAATTTTTGGAATCTGCGTACTATATCGGCATCATGTCAGGCACAAGCCTGGATGGTGTTGATGCAGTATTAGTTGATTTAGGATTGCATCGGCGCGCGCTGCTCAGAACCTTCTTTTTACCCTATGATCATGCATTAAAAGCAAAGCTGTTGGCACTGCATTACCCGGGTAGTGACGAACTGAATCAGGCGGCGTTAATGGCAAACCAATTAGCCAGTCTGTATGCCCGGGCGATTACAGGGCTTCTGGAAGATAATCCGCGCTTATTGCGGCATGTTGCGGCGATTGGCTGTCACGGCCAGACTGTCCGCCACTGTCCTCAAAACGGCAAAGGCTATACGATACAACTCGTCAATGCCGCGCTACTTGCCGAATTGACACAAACTACAGTCGTGGCGGATTTTAGGAGTCGGGATATCGCTGCCGGTGGTCAGGGTGCTCCACTGGTACCTGCTTTTCATCAAGCCCTGTTCATGGATTCCGCGCACCGGCGTGTCATCGTCAATATTGGTGGTATCGCCAACATAACCTATCTTGATCCTGAAGTGCCGGTCACAGGCTTCGATTGCGGGCCTGGGAATTTATTGATGGATGCCTGGTGTTTTCATCATCTCGGGCAGCCCTATGACAAAAATGGCCAATGGGCCGCGACTGGAACAGTGTTGTCCGATTTACTTGAGCAATTTTATGCTGACGGTTTCTTTTCCAGTTCGCCACCCAAGAGTACCGGAAGAGATCTGTTCAATTTCAGATGGCTGACGGGTCATTTGCGGGGAAGCGAGTCTCCTGAGGATGTACAGCGCACGCTATTACAGTTGACCGTGTTGTCGATTGTGTCGGCGATCAATCAGTACTATCCGGAAACTGATGAAGTTTTTTTATGCGGTGGCGGGGCGCATAATACACTTTTGATCAGTGATCTTGAAAAGCATTTGCTTGACAGGAAAGTGGCGCTGACTGATGAACTCGGTGTACCGGTTGACTGGGTCGAAGCCTATGCTTTTGCCTGGCTTGCACAACAAACTATTGGTGGACAGACAGGAAATGTGCCTTCAGTTACCGGTGCGAAAGGAGAGCGGATACTGGGTGCTATTTACCCGGCCTGAAAGCGATGTCAGCGTAACGAAATGAGGCATGCAAGCCCTGCGCCGCTGCTGTATTTCAGATTTTTTTGTTTAAACAGAAAACGAAGAGCCGCATCCGCACGTGCTCGAAGCGCCTGGATTCTTAATCACAAATTGTGCGCCATGGATGTTTTCTTGATAATCAATTTCAGCGCCGACCAGGTATTGATAACTCATCGAATCAACCAATAACTGTACACCATTTTTTTCCGTGACCATATCATCATCATTGATCGATTCGTCAAATGTGAATCCATACTGAAAGCCGGAACAACCGCCGCCACTGATAAAAACCCTGAGCTTAAGTACGGGATTGCCTTCTTCCTTGATTAATTGCTTAACTTTATCAGCGGCGCTGTCGGTAAAGACAAGTGGCACATTTTCCATATCAGAAATTCCGGTATTTGTTCGCATTGTTGTAGAAAATCATTATTAAACTGCATTAGAGTCAAATGATGCTTCACGGTTCATAGACCATCTTTATTTTTTGAGTGGCGATCAGTCGGTGCGGAAATCAATACGGTTGATGGCGTCATTTGAGTTTCCTTGTTTCTATGTATCATTTTTCCATCCACCGAAGCACCGAGGTGCATCTCTATCACTTCATAATGAACATCGCCATGAATCTGTGCATTACTTTGCAGTTCAAGATATTTTGCTGCAATGATGGGACCGCTTACGATGCCGTTGATAATCACATTGGCAACTTGAACTTTGCCGTTGATTTGGCCCGCATTACTGAGTACCAGAGTGCTGTGGTCTTCATCCTCAGCAATGACGTTTCCGCTTATGCATCCATCAATCCGCAAACCACCGGTGAAATTGATATCGCCTTTTATCTGTGTATTCACGCCAATCAAAGTATCGATGTGATTATTAAACTTGTTTCTTTTCTTTTTACCGAACATGATTTACTCATTTAGAACGATAGTTCGACTGTTTTTGTCAGTTTCGCCTGTCGATCGTTTTTTTCAAATACCTGAACTTCAATGCTTTCGACCTCCATATCAGGCGGTGCTTTAAAATTTTCTTCTATTCTATGATAGAACTTAAAATGAACAGAAAAATTTTGTTGTGCATTATTATTGGTCAGCATGACTTTTTTCCGTTGCTCATTCTGCCGTAAATTGACCAGGAATTTCAGATGTCCGCTAAACTCCTGTGTTCGTGGTCCGCCCTGCACCAGAGAGAGTGAATACCGATATACATCCGGACTGCTGTCTTTCTTTAAATTGAAATGATGTATGGTTACACCGCTATCCAGCTTTGTGTTTCCTGTCATGACATGCTCGAAAAAATCCAGTTCTCCTTTCAGCAGATTGTTTTCTTTACTGAGTTGCTTGGTCTGTTTGACCAGATCATCATTCGTAGTCTGCAGTATCTGGAACTGTCGTGTCAATTCGGCGAGCTGTACGCACAGTGCTTCTCCGTCTTTCTTAAGACATTCTCCTGCATCATGCCACTTTTCCTGCTTTATTTGAGATAAAGATTCAGTTTTTCCGGCTGTAGTTCGTTTTCCTGTTTCATACATTCCCCAGGACAGTAGCAGCAAAAAAAGACATGCGACCGTCACAGCCATTAACCGGAGTGGCCATGAAATATAGGGGCGTACCACCACGCGAGAGGAATGAATTCCCCGTTTTTTTTTGAAGAATCTGATCACTGGCGATATGTCCTACAGCATGCTAATCAGTGATAACGCCTAAGGCAGCAGCGGTATCTGGTTGATTCCCAGCGTTTCGGGTAAACCGAACATGATGTTCATGTTCTGGACAGCCTGACCGGCAGCACCTTTGACCAGATTATCAGTAACCGACAGAATAACGACTGTATCGCCATCTTGCGGTCTGTGTACTGCAATACGGCACATGTTCGAGCCCCGTACTGAACGGGTTTCCGGGTGTTTTCCCGGTGGCAGCACATCGACAAACGCCTCGTCCGCATAGCGTGTTTCATAGATTGCCTGCAGGTCAATTTTTCTTTTCCGGTTGAGCTTGGCGTAAAGTGTGGCATGGATGCCTCGAATCATGGGCACCAAATGCGGTACAAATGTAAGACCGATAGGTTTCTCCGCAACATTGGATAGTCCCTGCGTAATTTCCGGAAGATGGCGGTGTCCTTGTACGCCATAGGCCTTGAAATTATCGGCAGCTTCCGCAAGCAGGGTATGCACTTCCGCTTTTCTTCCGGCGCCGGATACACCTGACTTTACATCAGCAATCAGATGATCGGTGTTTATCAGTCCGGCTTCGACCAGTGGAAGAAAGCCCAGTTGTACCGCCGTAGGATAACACCCTGGGTTGGCGATTAGCTGTGCATCCTTTACCTTGGTGCGATTTATTTCCGGCAAACCATAGACTGCTTCTGCCACTAACTCGGGGCAGGCATGTTGCATGCCGTACCATTTTTCCCATACTGTAACATCCTTGATGCGAAAATCAGCGGACAAATCGATTATTTTTACATTCGCTTGAATCAGTTCTCTTGCTTGCTGCATGGCAATTCCGTTAGGAGTTGCGAAGAAAACCAGATCGCATTTGTCGAGCCGGGAGTCGGCAGGATCGCTGAACTTAAGATCGACATGTCCTCTCAGGCTGGTAAACAGGTCGGCTACGGCCATACCTGTTTCGCTGCGCGATGTAATTGTTGTGATTTTCACTTTTGGATGCTGCGTGAGAAACCGCAACAATTCAACGCCTGTATAACCTGTGCCGCCGACAATACCTATATTTATCATGTTGAAATCCAGTATAAAATTTTTAATCTTTAGCGTAATAGTCAAAAATTAAACTGAAAGCGAATAAAAAAAGCCGCTTTACTAAGCGGCTTTTTGAGTGCTTGCATTGCGTAAAAAGATTAACGTTTGGAGAACTGTTTACGGCGCCTTGCTTTACGCAAACCAACTTTCTTTCTTTCAACCTCACGTGCATCCCGTGTTACAAGTCCCGCTTTACTTAATACCGGCTTGAGTTCGGCATCATAATCGATCAGAGCACGTGTGATGCCATGGCGCACTGCGCCAGCCTGACCTGATTCGCCACCGCCATGAATATTAACTAGAATATCAAAAGTTGTCAGATGATCTGTTAACTCAAGCGGCTGGCGTACAATCATACGTCCTGTTTCGCGCGAGAAAAACTCATCGACAGGCTTATGATTGACGATGATCGAACCTGTTCCGGGTTTTATAAAAACCCGTGCTACTGCACTTTTGCGTCGTCCGGTACCATAATTATACTGAATGCCCATATATTAAGCTCTGATTTCCAAGGGTTGTGGTTGTTGTGCTGCATGTGGGTGCGCATCCCCAGCATAAAGCTTAAGCTTCTTAATCATTGCATATCCCAGGGGGCCTTTGGGCAGCATGCCTTTGACCGCCTTCATCAGTGGTCTTTCAGGAAATCGCGCATGCATTTTTCCGAAACTGGTTTCATATATGCCGCCAGGATAACCCGTATGTCTGTAATATTTTTTGTCGTCCACCTTATTACCGGTCACGCGGAGCTTGTCGACATTGACTACAATAATGTAATCTCCGGTGTCAACATGGGGTGTATATATGGCTTTGTGTTTGCCACGCAAACGGTGCGCAATGGTTGAAGCAAGTCGCCCCAGAACTTTGTCAGTCGCATCTACGACAAACCAGTCGTGTTTAACCTCGTGTGGTTTGGCTGAAAATGTTTTCACGAATAACCTATATGCATATTCAAAAAGAGTCGGCAATTCTATTTCAGACCACCTCAAATGTCAAACAGACTATCGCAGATTTCCGGTTTGTTGTTGGTTTTTTGTAAGTGACATACACAATTTTGTCATTTGCTTCAATGCTGACTTTCATGTTCATTACCGGGCCTGTTTTTTGTTCGCATACTGCCCATAATGATTTTATATTCCAGCAGACGGCATTCCAGTGCGCCATTGAATAAAGGAATGCGTCGGGATGCTTTGAGGCGTATGGTTTTTGGTAGCAGTGGATCGGCAGTAAAAATATAAGCATTCCAGCCACTGAATTTATTTTTCAGTACATCCCCCAGTTTTGGATAAAGTTCGAGCAATGATTCGGTTTCTCCGATGCGTACGCCATAAGGGGGATTGGTGACCAGAATACCGTGTGGTTGCGGCGCGGAGATTTCAAGAATATTGGCCTGTTTGAGCGGTACCGCTTCGAGCAGGCCTGCTGCTTCAAGATTAATACGCGCGTCAGAGAGTGCATAGCCATACAGATCGTTGCCGTAGATGGCAAGCTGGGTTGCCGGAAGTTGTGTTGAAAAAGCCTGGTCTTTCAATTTCTGCCACTGTATCCGATCAAATTGTTTGAACTGTTCAAACGCAAAACGCCGCCGCAGTCCGGGTGCGATTTTTAATGTCATTTCGGCGGCTTCGAGTAAAAAAGTGCCGCTACCGCACATAGGATCGAGCAGCGGTATTCCCGGCTGCCATCCGGCCAGGTACAGAATCCCAGCCGCCAGATTCTCGCGCAAAGGCGCATCGCCGGCGTTTTTGCGATAGCCGCGCTTGAATAACGCTTCGCCGGAGGTATCCAGATAAAGCGTAAACTGCCGTGCATCCAGAAACCCATGTATGCGTATATCGGGTGCCTCGGTGCTGACACTTGGTCTTTTACCGGATGCGATGCGGAATTTATCGCAAACGGCGTCTTTGATTTTTAAGGTGATGTATTCGAGGCTGCGCAACGGGCATTGGATTGCAGCGAGATTGACGCGAATGGTTAATTCAGGCGCGAACCATTCATGCCAGGGCAAAGTGGCCGCGGCATTGTAAATTTCCTGTTCGTTGCGGTAGGGTTTTTTCATTACCTGCCATAAAACGCGGCTGGCAATGCGGCTGTGAAGATTGACGCGATAGCAGGTTTGCCAGTTACCCTGGAAATGTACGCCACCACTGGTTGACTGAACCGAGGCCGCATGTAGCGTAACCAGTTCATCAGCCAGAATAGACTCGAGCCCCCTTGGGCAGGGGGCAAAAAACTGTAAGGTGTCAGATTTCAATCGCGCCTAATCTACTTTGACTTCTTTCCATATGGCGATGCTCAATACCGCCCATGCAGCCAGGTAGGATAAGCCGCCAAAAGGAGTGATCATGCCGATTGCACGAATTTCTGTCAGACTGATAACGTACAGACTGACGCTGAAAAGAATGATGCCGAGCAGCATCAACCAGCCGGATAGCTCAATCAGACGTGATTTTGCGTAATGTAACAGCAACAGGCCGACAAAAAGCAGCCCTATTGCATGATAAAAATGATACTGCACGCCGGTATGATAAATCACCTGCATTTCTGCGGACATAATACGCTTCAAACCATGTGCGCCAAATGCACCCAATGCAATGCAGATGAAAGTATTGATGGTACCCAGCATGAGAAAGAATTTAGGCATTACACATTTTCCTTTTTTGGGAATTATTAAAATATATGTTTGCTCGTTGGATTTGGGGTCGAGGGTAAGTCTTTTAGTTTTTTTTGATACTTTGAATCAATGCGTCGACTTGTCCTTGTGCAAATTTTACCTGAATTTTATCGTCTGTATGGAGTTGATTCGCGTTGCGGATAACCTCTCCATGGCTGGAATAAGCAATGCTGTAGCCGCGTTCCAATACTGATTGCGGATTGAGGTGCGTTAATTTGACCTGCTGATGCTGCAATCTGATCGATAAAGTTTCATGATGACGAATCAAAGCATGTTGCAGACGCGTTGACAGCCGATCGAGTTGTTCGTTCAATCGCATCAAATCAGTGCGGCCATGCCGAATGCGCAGCAGGCGTTGTTCCAGTTCACCGATTTTCCAGTGTCTCCGTTCAATGTGGTAGTTCCAGTTATGGACAAAGCGTTCACGCAAATGTTGCAGTTGCGCAAGCTGATGGTTGATGCGCTCGCCCGGGTGAAATAAGCGATGTGCAAGCAGATCTATTTTTTGCATGTTGTTTTCGATGCAGCGCAATGTCGCGTGCCGCAGGTTTTGCTGTAGTTGCTTCAGTTGTTGCAGCAGCTCTTCCACGGATGGGCTGGCTAATTCCGCAGCGCCGGTAGGGGTGGGCGCACGCTTGTCGGCAACGAAATCGGCGATGGTGAAGTCTGTTTCATGACCAACGCCGCAAATAATCGGAATTACACATTCGGCTATGGCCCGTGCAACAATTTCCTCGTTAAATGCCCATAAATCTTCAATATTGCCGCCGCCGCGACAAAGAATCAAAATATCGCAATCCTGCCGGTTTGATGCTGTTGTAATTGCCGTGGCTATGCTTTGCGCGGCATCTTTGCCCTGAACAGGCGTCGGATAAATGATGACCGGCAGCATGGGCATGCGGCGCTTTAATGTCGTGAGTACATCACGTAATGCTGCCGTTGCAGGAGACGTGATAACGCCAACTTGCCTTGGAAAAACAGGAAGATTTTTTTTACGTGCCGCATCAAATAATCCCGCTTTCTCCAATTTGATCTTGAGTTGCTCAAATGCTTCAGACAATGCACCCAGGCCAGCCCGGCGGAGGGTGTCGACATTCAATTGATAATCGCCGCGTGCTTCATAAAGTGTTACCAGCGCCAACACTTCGACTTGTATACCATCTTTCGGAGTCCAGTCGAGAAACTGGTTTTTGTGGCGAAACATGACGCAGCGTACCTGTGCGTTCGTATCTTTCAGCGAAAAATACCAGTGTCCTGAAGGATAGTATTTGATATTGGAAATTTCACCCCTGATCCAAAGCAAGGGAATGTTATGTTCCAGAACGGTTTTGACGTTACGGTTTAATTCGCTTACCGTTATAATGTAACGTGAAGCTTCAGGCGTGAGAGGAAAAGTCATACTAATATTAAGAAATCCACATACTTTGGTAAATATTCCATCATAATCTGAATCAATGCAGATCAACTGATTATTATCATGTTTGTATTGTAATATATTGTTTTATAAAAACAATGAAATCAGAATCACATTCGATAATAAAGTAAAATCTGTTTTTTGATGATGACTTAGGCTTGTTTTCTGAAATTATCCACAAACTTATGCACAGCATTGGTGTTGATCTTTATTGCTGAAAACAGTCGTTCAGAAGCCGTGCGTGTCAGATAAAATTGCTTAAACTGCTTTATACTTGATTAAAGTCTAATTACTGGGGAGAAGATAGCGTGTTGTCTTTAATTGAAGCTGCGGGCTGGCCGGTGTGGCCGATTATTTTCGCTTCTGTCATTGCGGGAGGCATCATTGGTGAGCGGACGTGGTCTTTGCGCAGAAGTGTCGTTGTGCCCAGGGATTTATTGTCCAGAGTGCTGAATGAATATAAGCGAAGCGGCGTGACACAGGAAATGGTTAAAAAGCTTCAGCAGCATTCCCCCTTAGGCCGGATTTTCGCTGCTGGATTGCAGAATGAAACCAGTACGCGTGAAATCATGAAAGAATCGATTGAGGAAGCCGGGCGCGTGGTAACGCATGATCTGGATCGCAATCTGACGACGCTTGGAACAATTGCGGCACTGAGTCCGTTGATGGGGTTGTTTGGCACGCTGGTCGGCATGATTGAGATTTTCGGTTCCAATTCGCCGACGGGCAGCAATCCGGCGCAATTGGCTTATGGTATTTCGGTTGCACTTTATAATGCCGCGTTCGGTATATTGGTTGCGATTCCAAGCATGATATTCTACCGCCATTTTCGGGCTAAGGTTGATGCGCTGACCATTGAAATGGAATTGCAAGCGCTGAAGCTGGTCGAGATTGTGCAGGGTGTGCGCGCTGCGGCAAATTATAAAAGCGAATATTCTGCCTAGATCATTTATCAATCACATATTTTGTTATTTCCATTTTCACTGTCACTAAAGCGACTACGGGCTGGTTCTCTTCTAATCATTAACAAGCATTTTTCTGTTTTCAGAAATAAAAAAGGAGGTTGGTGTGAGTAATCGCCGTGCATTGGTTACGGGCGGGGGTGGTTTTATTGGCTTACATCTTGTTCAACAATTACTGGAGCGCGGTGAAACGGTCAGGGTGCTGGAATTACCTGATGTTCCGTTGCCCATTGATGTCGAAGTGGTGCGTGGATCGGTGTGTGATGCCTATACGGTGAACAAAGCATTAAAAGATGTGGATAGGCTTTATCATCTTGCAGCCAATCCAAATTTATGGGCGCACGATAAAAGTGATTTCAGGCGGGTCAATTATGAGGGTACATGCACGGTGCTGCAGGAGGCGGCAAAGCATAATCTTGAAGTTATCGTCTATACGTCCACGGAATCCATTCTGACAGGCAAGGGACGTCATGAAGTCATGGTCGATTCGGCCGTGAAACGGCTTATTCAGGAAATGCCTGGCCCTTACTGCCGTTCGAAGTTTCTTGCGGAACAGGCTGCATTTAAAGCCGCAGTTGATGGACTGCCGGTAGTCATCGTCGCACCCACACTTCCCATAGGACCCGGCGATCGCAGGATTACGCCGCCAACGCGCATGATACTTGATTTTATCAATCACCCCGGTCCGGCTTTTCTTGAATGCGGTTTCAATATGATCGATGTGCGTGATGTCGCTGCCGGACACATTCTTGCGGCCGAACATGGGCGGCATGGAGAACGGTACATACTGGGCAATGAAAATGTGACGCTGAGCAAATTTCTGGGTTTGATTGAGGAAATAACGGGATTGGCGATGCCCAAAAAACGGATTCCTTTCTGGATTGCATTAGCCGCGGGCGCTGTTTGTGAGTTTGTGGCGGATTATGTCACGCACCGTCAACCGCGGGCACCTTTGACCGGCGTCAGGCTGGCACGCTATCCCATGTATTTTGATAGCAATAAAGCAATCAATGAGCTGGGATTGCCGCAAAATTCCGTCTATCAGGCGTTGTCGGATGAGATTGAGTGGTTGCTCGAACAAGGATTGATTACGCGCCGTTTGCCGTTGCAGCAACAGGTTTAGTCGTTAGGTGTTTAGGGATATTTTATGACATGGTTGATACATCTCATATTACAATGGCATGTTTTTACAAAGTTTCCGGTTGTATTGTTAAATGAGTGCACAGGTTAGGGTTTTCAACGACTTATGCCCTGCGACAATCAATGGTTTGATCAGAGTTATTGTTATATTGATTTGTCTTTTATTTCTGCAGGGTTGTTCGACATTGTCCAAAAAAGATGCTGCCGATGTCGATCCGGTCGATCCACATGAAGACATTAATCGCGTTTCCTACGACTTTACGGATAAAGTCGACCGCATGATTTTTGAGCCGGTAGTCGATATTTATGTTGACTATGTGCCTGAGGCGGCACAGCGATCGATTGGCAATTTTTACGACAATCTATCGTATCCCAATGTTGTTCTGAATGCCTTGTTGCAGGGCAAGCTTAAACAGGGATTTTTTGATGGGTTGCGCTTTGCGGTGAATTCAACAATCGGCATGTTGGGTTTGTTCGATATGGCCACGCATATGGGACTGGAAAAGCATGATGAAGATTTTGGCCAGACATTGGCGGTCTGGGGGTTCGATTCCGGTTCTTATCTGTTTATTCCGATTTTAGGGCCGAGCAGTGAGCGGGATGTGGTTGGTGTGCCTGTAACTGTCGTAACCAACATGCTTTTTTATGCGGGCTACGTCGTCGGTGCACCGGTTTTCGTGCCACTAACCGTATTGGGCGCGATCGACAAGCGTGCGCGTCTGGCTGGACCGATGCGTATTCGTGATCAGGCGGCGCTGGATCCCTATTTGTTCGTACGGGAAGCATCGTTACAACAGCGCGAATTTTTGATCTACGATGGTAATCCACCGCTCAGGCTTTATGATGATGAATTATTCCAGGATAATCCTTTTGACGTGAAGTCGGAAAAAAAACAATCCGACGAGAATACTCCGGACAGTAATTGATTAGAATAAGCAGTTAGAAAAAACGCAAAGTATTGTATTCAGAATGAAAAAATGCAAGCGGTAAAATACCGCTGAGAATTATATTAATCCTATCGATGATTTTATGAATGGAATGCACGAAAGCTTGAAACTCAATCAGGAAGATGACGGTTTAACCGGAAAAAACGAAACAGGTTTGTTGGCGCTGGAAGAACAATTCAATAAAGCGCGTTCGGCTTTATTGGCATTGCAGAATCCCGATGGCCATTGGTGTTTCCCGCTGGAAGCGGACTGCACGATACCGGCAGAATATATTTTAATGATGCATTTTATGGATGAAGTGGATAGCGTACTCGAAAACAAGATCGCCCGTTTCATCCGGTCGAAACAGGATCAATCGCATCATGGCTGGCCGTTGTATTATGGCGGTGATTTCGACATCAGTTGCACTGTTAAGGCCTATTATGCGCTGAAAATGGTCGGTGATTCACCCGATGAACCGCATATGGTTCGGGCGCGCGAAGCAATTCTGAAATGTGGTGGTGCAGCACGGTCCAATGTGTTTACCCGCTTGCTGCTGGCCATGTACCGGCAAATCCCATGGCGGGGTGTGCCTGTTGTGCCATCGGAACTGGTGTTGTTACCCAGCTGGTTTCCGTTTCACCTGAGCAAGATATCCTACTGGTCGCGTACCGTTATGGTGCCGCTTTCCATTTTGTGTACGTTGAAAGCCAAGGCTGCAAACCCGCGTAATGTCAATATTCGCGAATTATTTACCGTTCCGCCTGAAGAAGAAAAAAATTATTTCCCCAGAGCTGATACACGCCTGAAGCGCTTTTTCATGTGGGTTGAGCGTATCTTGTCAAAGGTAGAGCCGCATATGCCTGAATTTATGCGCCGTTACTCGATACGCCGCGCCGAGCGTTGGATATTGGAGCGACTCAACGGAGAATGCGGCATAGGCGCTATTTTTCCGGCCATGGTTAATGCCTATGAAGCGCTTGCGTTGTTGGGATATCCGGAGGATCATCCCAATCGCGTACAGTGCCGTAATGCTTTGCTCGGCCTGCTGATTGATGAAGGCGACAGAGCCTGGTGCCAGCCATGCACTTCACCCGTCTGGGATACCGTACTCAGTGGACTGGCTTTGCAGGAAGATCCTGAAACGGATCAGAAGCCTGTACTGGCAGCGATGGACTGGTTGCTGACCAAGCAGATCATGGATGAACCGGGTGATTGGCGCGATAAGTGTCCTGATTTGCCTGGCGGCGGCTGGGCTTTTCAGTATGCCAATCCGCATTATCCGGATCTTGATGATACGGCTGCTGTGGCCTGGGCACTGGTGCAGGCGCAGGCGTTTTCAAATGAACCGGCTTATGCGCATGCGCTTGAACGCGCCGCCAACTGGCTTGCGGGAATGCAATCGAGTAATGGCGGTTTTGCCGCATTTGATATAGACAATACTTATCATTACCTCAATGAAATTCCGTTCGCCGATCATGGTGCCCTGATCGATCCTCCGACCAGTGATGTCACTGCACGTTGTGTCGGTTTGCTCAGTCTGTGTGGTAATCCGGCGCATCTGAAGGCTGTGCAGCGCGGTATCGATTTCCTGCTTAAAGAACAGGAGGTCAATGGTTCCTGGTTCGGTCGCTGGGGAACAAACTATATCTATGGAACATGGTCAGTACTTGAAGCATTACAGCTGGCCAAACTGGAAACGGATCATATTTCCATACGGCGTGCCGCGCAATGGTTAAAATCCGTTCAGCGGGAAGACGGTGGCTGGGGTGAGACCAATGACTCTTACTTTGATCTGCAACAGGCCGGCCGGTTTACAACCAGCACGTCATTTCAGACAGCCTGGGCGATACTGGGACTGATGGCGGCCGGTGAAGTCAATAGTCGGTCAGTTCGGGATGGCGTGGATTATCTGCTGCGCACCCAGTCAGCTAATGGCCTGTGGGAAGAGCCCTGGTTTACCGCACCAGGATTCCCGCGTGTTTTTTATCTGAAATATTACGGTTACTCCAAATATTTTCCGGTATGGGCTTTGGCGCGTTACCGTGCATTTACCAGAAAGAGTGCATAACATGGAAAATAACAGCATCCTCGGCATTGTATCCGCATTGAAGTCTGAGGCCAGCTGTTTAATGAAACTGCGTTTTCCACTTTTTAAAATCGCCAGAATAGCGCCTGCCACACGGCTGTGTCTTAGCGGAATGGGACCGGAGGGTGCCTTGAGAGCGGCACAAATCCTGCATGAATATGAGGTAGATGCGTTGCTCAGTTTTGGTGTGGCTGCCGCACTCGATAATGCATTGGTACCCGGAGATCTGGTGCTGCCTGAGAGGATTTACAGTAACGGCAGATCACTGCCCGTAACACTGGAGTGGCGGGAACGCATTGCCGAATTGCTGCCTTCCTATTTAACCGTTGTCGGCGGAACGCTTGCAGGTACAGAAAAACCATTGTTTTCGCGGCAGGGAAAAATCAAACTGGGAGAGGAAACCGGTGCCTGCGCAGCGGATATGGAGACTGCGATGGTTGCCGAATTTGCCGCACGCGCGGATTTGCCTTTTATTGCCATACGCGCCATCGTCGATCCGCTTGAATTTTCACCGCCGCCAGCATTGATGGATGTTGTTTATGCCGATGGTACGACGGATATCATACGATTGCTGCCGTTGCTGTTCAATGGTTCGGTACCCTTCAAAACGCTTTTTCATTTGGGCATGGGCATGTACGCAGCCCGCTCGACCCTGGGTAAGGTTGTTGAAACGGTCGGGCTTACATTTATGAGCGAACCGACAGACCGGAGTCATGCGCATGCGCTGATTGCCAGCGAGGAAGCAGGCGCCGGTATACCGGATCAGTTAGCTGAAAGATAGTGCGAATGCGGCAGGATTCGTTCGTCTGCGTGGACGTATCAGATTCCGTACTGCTGCAAAATTCCGCTTGCTGAATGAAACGCGTGATTGCGGATCGGGGTCGATGTCGTCCAATGCTTCGACAATGGCAACACGGGGTGCCAGGCCGGCAAAGTTGGCAACCTGTATGGATAACCCGGGGCGTGCATTCAGTTCGATAATCATAGGCCCCTGATCTCTGTCGAGAACAATATCCACGCCGAGATAACCGAGATTTGTCATCTCATAACAGGCTGCTGCCAGTTCGAGCAGTTTATCCCAATGCGGCACAGTAAGATTGGAAAAAGGTTTGCGTGTGTCGGGATGGAAATAAACCGGATCGCCGTATTGTACGGCATGCAGTGCTTCACCTGTTCCGATATCAATGCCGACGCCGACCGCGCCCTGATGCAGATTGGCGCGGCCGTCTGATGCGTGTGTGGCCAGCCTGAGCATGGCCATTATGGGATAGCCTTTCAGGACGATTACGCGCAGATCCGGAATACCTTCGTAACTGTAATCCGCAAAAACCGGATCGATCTGTATCAGCGATTCAATCATGACTGAATCCGGTTTGCCGCCCAGACTGTGTAATCCGCTCAGGATATTGGAGACGTGGCGCTCGATATGCGAGAGCTTAACGGCATCACCGCTGGGTTTATAATAAAGATTATGATCCTGTTCGGTGATCACCAGAATACCCTTGCCGCCGCTGCCTTTAACCGGTTTGATGACAAACTGATTGTACGCGCTGAGCATATCCTTAAGTCGCTGGACATCGTGATGATAATGCAACGTGCCAAGCAGTTGTGGAACGGTTATGCCCGCTTCCTGCGCCAGACGTTTGGTTTTTAGTTTGTCATCCACCAGCGGATATAAATGGCGCGGGTTATAACGCGCGATCAGGCCGAAATTCCGTTGGTTCATACCGATAATGCCCATACTTTTGAGTCGTTTAACGCTTGTCAGGAACATGGTGCCTTCCCATTGAATGAAAACGGTATAGCTCAGTTAAACGGTAGCCGGTGTACTGTCCGAGAATCAGGATCAGCGCCAGGTTAACCAGCATTAATTCCGGAAAATTGAACGTGAGGTATTCGACAGTCCGGTTGGTCATGAACAGATAGGCAATAACAGCTGTCAGCAGACTTCCTGCGCCTTGAATGAATACTTCCCTGGGCCCATCTTCCTCCCACAGCACCGACATGCGTTCGATTGTCCATGCCAGAATAATCATTGGAAAGAAGGTCACCTGTAAGGCCTGGCTGAGGCCGAGCTTGTGACTGATAATGCTGATACTGGCAATAATAGCAATAACAACAATAATTACCGCCGATATGCGCGCAACCAGTAACAAGTTCAGACGTGATAAATAAGAGCGGATTAACAGACCGGTGCTGACGACAATCAGGAAAATTACGATACCGGTAACCAGCGTGGTTTGAATCAGCGCCAATGCAATCAGAATCGGCATGAACGTTCCGGAAGTGCGGATGCCGACGAGAATACGCATAATCACAACGATCAGCGCGCCAATCGGCAGCAGCAGAATCATTTTGAAAGCATTTTGCTGTTCGATGGGCAGACTGTAAATCGAAAAATCGATCAGACCCGCCTGGGTATGCAGGCCACTGTTTATGACCAGATTCCGGGTTGAATGGATGTTCTTGATAATGGAAAAGGAGACCTGCGAATTCTTGCCGCCGATAACATCCAGCAACGATTGGCCACCACGCTGCCAGATCAGAAAATTCTTGGGTCTGCCGCTCTTTCCGGTATCCTGATCAAACAATATCCATTCTTGCTCATTATAAATTTCTATAAAATTGGTTAATGATTGGCGCCTTCTGCCATCTTCGAGAAATAGACCGCGGACTACACGTGCGCTGATACCTTCCAGTGCCAGCAGATCCAGAATCAGATCGGTTTTGTAATTTTCACCGGCTTTATCGTTTCGCAGTAAACGCTGATTCTGGTCCGGCGAAGGCGAGTTGAGCGTTTGAATGAGTTCGCGGGTAAAAATTTCCGAGTTTGCTGACTTTGCGCGCACTGTCTCGAGTAAAGTCAATGATGCGGTCAGAAATACTTCGTCGAGTTCCGGTTTTTTGGGTGGCTGCGGTTCGTCAGACGGAGATGATTCAATCATTTTGTCATTTTCGTAAAGACTCAAACGATAATAAGCCGTTTGAGCACCCTGGGCGGTTCTTTTGCTCCATTGCGCGCGACGTTCTTCGTCAGATGACAATTCACTGAGGCCATAATCGGACGAGGCAAAATCCTCTTCCATAAAAGTCAGGTGAGGTTCTTTTGGCGGCAAAGCAAAGGATACGATGACAGGTTCCCCATGGGTCTGAAAATCAATTTTGGCCTCGATTGTCCAGACAAATTTCTTTTCATCCGGCATTAAGGGAAAACCCAGAACCAGATGCTTGTATAAGATTAATCCAATGCCGGTAAAAAGAATCAGAATAACGACAGTATAAAGTCTGATGCTGGCGTGCATTAGGGCTGCTTATTGGATGTTTGGGGAACGGTATATTCTTTGCTGACATCGACGATCGCCAAGTCGCGAAGAAAGTTTCTGCCGATGAGAACCTGCTGCTGGAACTTACTACGATCGACTAAAGTAAAACTGATGTGTTCATCCAAGTCGCCCAGTTTGACGCGTAAGCTGACGATAGGGCGGCGCTGGGATTCCGTCATGTGTTTTTTGATCTTGGTGTGACCGCGGATACGCCGCATTAACTCGATTTTCTCACCGGTATTCGGGTCGATGATATTGAACTTAACATAGGGCTTGCCGTCGCGTTCAAATTCCACCATGTCCAGCGCATTCAGCGAGGATGTCTGGGCGCCGGTATCTATGCGTGCGCTCAAAATAATTCCAGGGGGATCAAGGTAAACATGTTCCAGTCCGCCTAAAACTTTTCTTTTATCTTTCGCATCTGCTTTCTGAACAGTACTGGCGGCATTGTTCGCCTGCGGCTGCGGATTTCGTGTAACCGTTTTCGATACCTGGGGAACTGCTGGCGGTTTGGAAATGTTTTCGGTGATGTTGGCTTGATTCACCAACTGTTGTTGTTCCAATTGTTCTTTTTGTTTTAATAATTCGGCCAGCACGGTAACCACTTCACTTTCGCGGGAACTGACTGCTATTTCCCGTGCAACCAGCGCTTCTTCACGACGGGCCAATTCGGCAATACGGTCGCCCAGACGATCTTGTTCAATCAGGAGTGTTGGGTCGGGTGCTGTTTGGTCCGATGATTGATGATCAATGGTCTGGCATCCTGAAGACAGCACCGGAATGCAGAGAATAAACACAACGCAGAAAAATATTTTGGGTGTATGCAGCTTACTTCCTTTAATCAACAACATCTTGCAGAATTGTGTGGTGGAAAAATAAAGTGAATAATGTCAGTGATGATCAGAGTCCTGAGTGAATTCATTGTAAAGGTTTTAATCGCGCCAGCCATCAAGAAACCCGTTACTGTTACTATAAGGTAATTAAGAATACAGTGATTCCTCTTTTCAGGGATTAGTCAACTCAAAAGACAATATCTCACTGTTGAAGGCGCAAATGCTGCGATGAATTTCCAGACAGTGAGAGGTCACGGTGATCGTATATAAACCCGGTGGGTGTTGCCGGGTATCAAATTCAAAATGAAACTGGCCCTGTTTATCGCTGGTATAGGATTGCTCATCCAGTATGGCGCCATCTGCAGCTGTCACCAGAAAATGCAGTAAGACATCCGCTGTCGGCTGAGCATTGTAATCCACCCATCCATTGACGACGACTTTCTCGCCAACCCGGTAGTGCGTGCCCGGTTCAACAAGAACAGGCTTGGAAATATGTGTAGCGTTAACGCTGACAGTCATGCCGGATAAAAACAAGGCTAACAGCCATGCTGCTATATCATATATTCTGAGTCTCATAAAATATCCAACTCTTCGTCAATAAGTTTAATACTCAGCGTAACCCTGCAGTGGGCGGAATTAATCTTTCGTGGTTATATTCCTGGAAAACACTGATTCTATACGTAACCGACTGCTGATTTGTAATTTTTACATTTTGATTGCAGAAGGGGATGAAGTGAAACATTTTCAATTAGTTCTTTATGGAAATGAATATAACAGGTGTCGCATGACAAAGCCAGAGTAACTTTCAGCAGATTAGGCAAACAAGATCAATTGGTTTGATCATCGTTAAAGGGTTTTGTTTTTTGGTACGTATAGATCGGTAATCGTTCCCTCAGCCATTTCGGCTGCAAAGAGAACAGTCTCGGATAGCGTTGGATGTGGATGAATGGTTAAGCTGATATCTTCCATATCGACCCCCATTTCAAGCGCCAGAGTGGTTTCGGCAATGAGTTCTCCGGCATTGATACCGACAATGCCGGCGCCCAGAATACGGCGTGTTTTTTTGTCCAGGATCAGTTTCGTCATGCCGTCTTCACGTGCCATTGAAATCGCCCGGCCACTCGCTGCCCACGGAAAACTGGCTTTCTCATATTCAATACCTTGCTGTTTGGCGTCCCGCTCGGTCAGGCCCATCCAGGCAATCTCAGGGTCAGTGTAAGCAACCGATGGTATCGTGCGCGCATCAAAAACCGCTTTGTGTCCGGCAATAATTTCGGCAGCCAGTTTCCCTTCATAAGTAGCCTTGTGTGCCAGCATGGGGTTACCGGTGATGTCGCCAATGGCGAAAATATGCGGGATATTGGTGCGCAATTGCGCGTCGACCTGGATAAAACCTTTTTCGTTAATCTGAATGCCAATGCCCTCGGCGCCGATGGTAAACCCATTCGGACGGCGGCCCACCGCCATCAGGATGCAGTCATAGGTTTGCGGGGCGGGCGCATTGTCGCCTGCAAAACTGACTAAAAGGCCGGATTTCTTTGTTTCAATGCGGGTGACCTGGGTTTTCAGATAAATCGCTTCATAACGGTTTTTGATTCTCCGGTAAAGCGGTCTCACCAGATCTTCGTCGGCGCCGGGAATGAGCTGATCCATGAATTCAACGATACTGATTTTACTGCCCAGTGCAGCGTAAATCGTCGCCATTTCCAGACCGATGATGCCGCCGCCGATAACCAGCATATGTCTGGGTATTGATTCGAGCTTGAGTGCGCCGGTGGAATCGATAATGCGCGGATCCTCGTAAGGAAGATCCGGAATGTGCGTGGCATGTGATCCTGCGGCAATAATGCAGTGGTTGAATGAAATAGTTTTCGAAACGGTTTTAATGCCTTCGCGGGTTTCTACCTGCATCAAATGCGGCGTAACAAATTTTCCGGTGCCGTGCAGAATCTTCACTTTGCGTTGTCTTGCGAGGTCCTTCAGGCCTTTGGTCAACTTTTCAATGACCGATGTTTTCCATGCGCTCAGTTTCTCGAGTGATATTTTAGGCTTGCCAAAAACAATGCCATGGCTTTCGGCGTGTTCGGCTTCAGTGATAATTCTGGCAACATGCAGCAGCGCTTTCGAAGGAATGCAACCGACATTCAGGCAGACACCGCCCAGCGTCTCATGACGTTCGATCAGTATGACCTGTTTACCCAGATCGGCAGCGCGAAACGCAGCGGTGTATCCACCAGGGCCAGCGCCCAGGACAACGACTTCCGCGTGCAGATCACCACGTGGCGCTTTTTCCGGGAATATGCTTGGGTTGATTTCCGTTGCCGCAGTGGGGGGCGCGGATTGATGTGCGTCTGTCTTGTTAACGGATTGCGTTTTTTCGGAAAATGCCGTGGATGGGGGCGTTGTTTCCTGCACGGCCGTTTCCAGCGTCAAAATGAGCGAACCTTCAGAAACTTTGTCGCCTATTTTCACCTTGACGGATTGGATAATGCCAGCCAGCGGCGACGGTACCTCCAGGGTAGCCTTGTCTGTTTCCAGAGTGATGAGTGATGTTTCTTTTTCCACGGCATCACCGGGAGCAACGAGCACCTCGATTACCGGTACATCGCTGAAATCACCGATATCCGGTACTTTGATATCAACAATCTGGGTCATAATTTATTTTGAATGAAAAAATGAACTCTGCACGCACGGAAACGATCACTATTGCCTGATCTGCCCATCGCCGAGCACGATATATTTCTGACTCGTCAGTCCTTCCAGCCCCACCGGGCCGCGTGCATGAATTTTATCGGTGGATATGCCGATTTCGGCGCCAAGACCGTATTCGAAGCCGTCCGCAAACCGTGTGGTGGTGTTGACCATTACCGAGCTGGAATCCACTTCGCGCAGAAAACGGCGTGCGCGTGTGTAATTTTCAGTGATGATCGCATCGGTATGCTGTGAACCGTAACGATTAATATGGTCAATCGCCTGATCCAGGCCGTCAACGATGCGAATGCTTAAAATCGGTGCGAGATATTCAGTCGACCAGTCTTCCTCGGTTGCTGGATTCATAGGTGTGATAATCGCGCGCGCGGCTGCGTCGCCACGCAATTCGACACCTTTTTCCAGATAAATTTTGCCGAGTACAGGCAGTATTTTCCCGGCAATTTCCGCATGAACCAGCAGTGTTTCCATGGTATTGCAGGTACCATAACGCTGCGTTTTGGCATTGTCGGCAATGCGGATCGCTTTGTCGAAGTCCGCCTGATCGTCAATATAAACATGGCAGACGCCATCGAGATGCTTGATCACTGGAACGCATGCCTCATTGGAAATACGCTCGATCAAACCCTTGCCGCCACGCGGCACAATAACATCGACATATTTCTGCATGGTGATCAGCTCACCTACCGCCGCACGATCCGTTGTTTCAATGACCTGTACTGCGGATTCCGGCAGACCGGCTGCCGCCAGGCCTTCGCGCACGCATTTTGCAATCGCCTGATTACTGTGTATGGCTTCCGAGCCGCCGCGCAGAATCGCCGCATTACCTGCTTTAAGGCAAAGCCCGGCAGCATCGGCGGTTACATTGGGCCGTGCTTCGTAAATAATCCCGATAACGCCAAGCGGAACACGCATTTTGCCGACCTGTATGCCGGATGGGCGGTAACTCAATCCGGTGATTTCACCAATGGGGTCGGCAAGCGCGGCGATCTGCTGCAAACCTTCCGCCATATTCGCGATACTCTTTTGTGACAGCGCCAGACGATCGATCATGGAAGCTTCAAGTCCTTTCGTTCCGGCATGTTCCAGATCTTTTGCATTGGCTGCCAGCAGTTTTTGTGCGTCGCGATCAATGGCTTCCGCCATTGCAATCAATGCTTTATTCTTATCCGCCGTTTCGGCTTTTGCAACCAGCCGGGACGCAGCACGTGCCTCACGGCCAACGGATTGCATGTAACTTTTGATATCAGTGGTGCTCATGGGATGATATGTGAATTCGATGATTGAGTGATTGTCATTATAGTACAAGATACCACGCACAGGCGCTTCAGGACATTAAAAGACGCGCTGCTTGCTATGTCAGTTGGGAAATTGCCTGACGCAGTTTTGCAGCAACCGCCGGTAGTGCCAATGTTCCACTTCAAGATAATGGCGCGTGGATTCCTGATAATGGATGCCATTACCGAGATCGGGATGTGGGCCGGTTTTTTGCCGACGGAACATATCGGCCGAATCGTGTCCGTCGCGAACCGCTGCTGCAAAGCGGGCGGCTGCGCGCATCTGCCAGTGTACGAGTCCGAACTGTCCGCTATCCGGTTGTATCAATCCTGAGACAAATAATGAATCGTAATTCGGATGAAAAATATTGAGGTATAGTTGCGGTCGGCCATTGCGCCAGTTCAGATGGCGTTCATCGATAAAGGGAAACCGGATTCGATATCCTGTGGCAAATACAATCAAATCCGCTTCAATTGCGGATTGATCCGTGAAATGTACCCTGTTTCCGTCCAACCGGGCGATATCCGGTTTGAGCAGGATGTCGCCCTGCCCGATATAATAGGGCAATAACGTATTGACTACAGGATGTGTTTCAAAGAGCCGGTGATCCGGACGCGGCAATCCTGTTTTTTCGGGCCGGCCAACCAATAAGCGGTGCATGGCGGTTGCCGCGAGTCGGCGAAACCAAAGCGGCAGACCCAGCGCCAGCAGTTGCTCCCCAACCTGATCAGCAGGGCGGCCCAAGAGGTACTTGGGCATATACCAGTATCCGCGGCGCGTACTGTGCCAGGTACGATCCGCAAATTGCGCAGCTTCGACGGCAATATCACAGCCGCTATTTCCGCCGCCAACCACAAGCACGCGGCGGTCAGTAAATATGCTCGGTTTGCGGTATTCTGCAGAATGCATGATCTGCCCCGAAAATTTCCCGGGATACTCAGGCCATTTGGGAAACCAGTTGTGCCCATTGGCAATCACCACCCGATCGAATGATTTTTTGTCACCCTGATCAAGGGTTACATACCACCGCGTGTGTACGTTACCCTCATGTACCGGTTCTATGTGGATCACACCGGTGGAGAAGTGAATGTGTTCCAATAACCTGAAATGTTCTGCATAGCATCGCAGGTACGCCAGAATCTGAGTATGGTGCGGGTAATCCAGATATTCCCGTGGCATCGGGAAATCAGGAAACGCTGTTCCGGACTTCGAAGAAATAGTATGCGTGGATCGGTAAACACGGGAACAGGGTTTGTCGTAATTCCAGTTTCCACCCAGATCATCTTCCCGCTCAAAAACATGTGTTTCAAAACCATGATCAAGAAACTGCCGTGCTGCGGCAAGCCCGGAACTGCCCGCACCAATTACTGCGACGGTCTGTTTCATCCCATGTTGTCAGATGCGAATTTTTTCTCTTGCTGCTGCATGATCATGAAAAATATGAAAAGTTTTTGAACAGTCTGCAATGTATCAAAGAACGGGTGCGCGGTCAAAAACGGGGTTGCAAAGAAATTTACTGTCAATAAAGCAGAGAAATACCGCTTGCCTATTTGATGATGAGGGTGTGCTCATGACGCGCATGGAATGGTGTAGTCCGGTCAGTTCATGGTGCAGAAAACGCACGCATTATTCTGCTGCATGTAACTTGTAGCGCGCAAATTAACGGTTAAGTGACATTTGCGCTCGGGCATATAGATATGCCGATGCAGTGTCTCACTGCTTAGTCAGGATATCCTGTTACAGGATAAACAAATTTTTATTCAGATAGGGCGCTGATTCACGCTTTAAATACCGGATGCCGCTGATGTGGTTCTGAAATGCAAATGAAGTGTAGAACTGAACGCTATCGCATCCTGTCCTACACTTCATTTTTTATGAAACAAGCAGAAGACAACCCACGCTACAGAAAGTAATCTTTTGCTGGTTATTCAGCAGCAAATGTCGTTTGGGCTGTTTTTCTGGATTATGCAAATGCTTCCAATATCAGAAACATGAGCAGAATGAATACGATTGCATAATAAGTACCAGGCAGCTTTTCCATTATATTTCTCCAGTTTGAATGAGTGTTAATCGAGTTGTTTGTATTTTGAGTAACCATTATACAAAAAGTTCACAAAAACTTCACAAAAAAATCACAAAATTTTTAGATTCTCTTAACGACTGGAATTGGGGTTTTTTTTAGCAAAAATTTATTCTTGCTGGATGATTCTTTTAAATTAAGTGCGATCAGGTTAATAGAAAGTGAAGCGTTGTTCGTAAAGTCGGGAGCAAACCCGCTGCGTTTGCTGATGATCAAACCTTAATCGCAGCATTGTTGGACAGATTGCCGTTTTTATATGATAAGTGAGGCAGATTTCAATTGCTGTTGACAGTAAGCCTCTTTCCGGGTTTTTCTGCCTGCCAGATATTATGCAAGGCTTCATTAACCTTGGGCTGCATGGCTTTTGGGTAGTTTCTCCATAAATATTGGCAGTTTTATGTACCCAGCAGCGTTGCTGATCAGTTTCTTGCCACTCAGAACCTGTTCAAGATATCATTGAAGGACACATTGCGGCGTTAAAATCGAACTCAAAATGCTCACATACTTCAAGTATGCTCCGCTTTTTACCCGGCGCAAGCGCCTCGTCCTACGGGCCAGCCTTACGGCTGTTCGCTGCGCTTTGCTTGCGTCGTTCAATTTT